>JAJRZR010000005.1 GCA_024275145.1 Deltaproteobacteria bacterium
TCCCTTCTTAAATCAGGTCCAATCTAACGAAGGAGTGGGCGTAGAGGGGGTGCGTGAGGTATTTTAGTCGTAATCCCTTCTTAAATCAGGTCCAATCTAACGGCCTGGATTGAGGGCCTGCCGAAGGAGCTCCCCCATGGTCGTAATCCCTTCTTAAATCAGGTCCAATCTAACGATGAAAATTGGGCCGTCGTTAGGGACAGCATGGTCGAGAGTCGTAATCCCTTCTTAAATCAGGTCCAATCTAACGTTTATAACTATAAATACGATCGATCAGGGAATCTGATTTAGTCGTAATCCCTTCTTAAATCAGGTCCAATCTAACCTAAACCTCATTAGACCAAAGATTTTCCCTTCCTTCGTCGTAATCCCTTCTTAAATCAGGTCCAATCTAACCTTCTAAGAGACAATAATATAGGTTACGCTATTCAAGTCGTAATCCCTTCTTAAATCAGGTCCAATCTAACAATAATCAAGGCAAAAATGGAAAAATTTGATGAGTCGTAATCCCTTCTTAAATCAGGTCCAATCTAACGGAGGTTAGAAAATGGCAAACACTCTTACCTAAGTAAGTCGTAATCCCTTCTTAAATCAGGTCCAATCTAACCCAAACAGACAGACAGAAAGCAGTTGACAAATTCCAGGTCGTAATCCCTTCTTAAATCAGGTCCAATCTAACCTCAAAGATGATATTACAGTCAATAACAATATTCAGAGTCGTAATCCCTTCTTAAATCAGGTCCAATCTCACTCTCAAAGATGATATTACAGTCAATAACAATATTCAGAGTCGTAATCCCTTCTTAAATCAGGTCCAATCTAACCCTTCCTAAAGCCAAAGAAATCAAGATCAGTTTCCCATATGTCGTAATCCCTTCTTAAATCAGGTCCAATCTAACGTAAAGCCAAGAAGCAAAATCGGCAGGAATTGATTAAGTCGTAATCCCTTCTTAAATCAGGTCCAATCTAACCTGTGAAGGCGTCAAGCAGTCTAATACGCTTGTATGCCGTCGTAATCCCTTCTTAAATCAGGTCCAATCTAACTGTGATGGATTGTAAGCCTTTCAAGAAGGCCAATAAGGGTCGTAATCCCTTCTTAAATCAGGTCCAATCTAACCCCCGACTTGCGGTCATTGATTGACCCGATGGCTAATATGGTCGTAATCCCTTCTTAAATCAGGTCCAATCTAACCAAAAGATGCTGTAAGAATAGATAGTGAAACGTATGAGTCGTAATCCCTTCTTAAATCAGGTCCAATCTAACTGACCGGAACACGGTCACGGTTAAGGTACCGTCGGATGGGTCGTAATCCCTTCTTAAATCAGGTCCAATCTAACGAACTCCTTGACGCCCGGAAACGGGCAGAAGCGAATTGGTCGTAATCCCTTCTTAAATCAGGTCCAATCTAACCGTCGGTACCTGGAACCTAAGGCCATCCGGGTTGAGTCGTAATCCCTTCTTAAATCAGGTCCAATCTAACTTACGTCCTCCCACCCCCTTACACTTGACAAACGATCGTCGTAATCCCTTCTTAAATCAGGTCCAATCTAACCAAGGAACTCCTTGACGCCCGAGCCCGGGCAGTTCGCCGTCGTAATCCCTTCTTAAATCAGGTCCAATCTAACTATATACTAATCCCAACAATAAGGGGAGGTAGGCACTCGGTCGTAATCCCTTCTTAAATCAGGTCCAATCTAACCCACTAAAAAGATTAATCAAATGGGCGTCAAGGAACTGTCGTAATCCCTTCTTAAATCAGGTCCAATCTAACGCAAGGAGGTAAAAATGAAAACTAAAAAGATTAATCAAAGTCGTAATCCCTTCTTAAATCAGGTCCAATCTAACTTTTTTAATCGAGTACCTCCGCTCCACCGATTGGGTCGTAATCCCTTCTTAAATCAGGTCCAATCTAACGTCAAGTGCCCACCCCGGGTACTCCACAAGTACTTAGTCGTAATCCCTTCTTAAATCAGGTCCAATCTAACATATACTGTCTCTAACAATAAGGGGAGGTAGGCACACGTCGTAATCCCTTCTTAAATCAGGTCCAATCTAACCAAAATCTTACGGCGCGGGCATCGTATCGTCTAGCGCCGACGTCGTAATCCCTTCTTAAATCAGGTCCAATCTAACCCCTAGAAACCCCTACTCCACCAACCGCGATTTTTTAAGTCGTAATCCCTTCTTAAATCAGGTCCAATCTAACGAATTGCCCGGGCTCAAAGTACCATCAGGCGGTGAGGTCGTAATCCCTTCTTAAATCAGGTCCAATCTAAACCGCACCTCCTATTATTCTAATTTTTACAAGAAATTAAATATTGGTTCACGCGAACCACCAAGACTTTTTTAAAATATGTAACAAGAAAAACACAATGTCTCCAAAATAAAAACCAACTACTTGAAATTATTAACTATTAATTTTTCGCCAACCCCGCTAGAGTCGCAACTAATTAATGCTGTAATTTCAAGTAAATATAATCAGCGATGTTTAAGTATGCATAATCTGCGGATTTCATCTTAATCACAAAATGTAAAACTCACCATCAGGATCTATAAATTTACCTTGGCCTATTATTTCAACTTTTGCCTGGCATTTTTCACATAAAGGAATATATTTTACTCCATCTTCATCAATATCGATGACCTTCGACACCCTCTTATACATGGTCTGAAAGGCTGATGGGCTAATCTTGAGTTCGAATTTAGATTTCTGCACTCTTTCACCATAATCTTTCAGTATTTTCGCAACCTTACACAATCTACGATCATTACATATATCATAAACAACTAGATACCTCATGACTAAATAATCTGCCAATCAAGATTCGGGAGAGAAATACCTTGTCCCTGAATTATTGCCTTGGCATAACATCTGCTACATACATGATAGATGCGCACACTGTCTTCATTTAGATCAAGTTCTTTGCGGCAATAGCGACGAATTTCCCCAACCTCTTTGTTATCAAGCTGGCATTCAAACACTGACTTTTGGGCATTGATCCCCATCTCTTTCAAAAATTTATGAAATCGTGTCCTAGTCCTATTATCAACTATATCGTAAGTTATTACATACAGCATCAGTTTGACCTGCAAAAGATAAAGCTTGTTACTTCAATATTAATGGCTCGTAAACTTTGCGGCTTCCCTCCAGCACTTGGCGAAACAGATAGACCTGGGTTACCATAGCTTCATTGTAGGTCATCTTACGGTCCTCTACAGGGTGGTGAATCTCTGTTGTGAGCTTACGTTCGAAATTTTCTATTACTTTTTTAAATGCCTCACTTGTTAATTTCACAGGTAGTTTTCCTCTCGTATCTTCTTCGTCATTTTCTAACTGATCATCCTCCATCCGCTGAGGGGGCACATCAAATGTACGATTTTCGTCAGACTCACTCATCAAACCATATTTATCTGTAACTACATCTGGAGCCCCATTTGCCGATATCGGCATAGAGGCTTCTGGCTCAGGTTGTTCAATAACAAAGTCTTCTTTTTGAAGTACCTTGAGATTGAAAAGTGACAAAGTGAGGGTATCTACTATGATGGTGCGAAATTCTTCCATCATATCCATTACCAGGGCAAAGCGCCCATAATCGGGTGTATGAAGAAAACCTACATAAGGGTCTAGATTTACTTGCCTGATAGCACTATAAATCCTATTGAATAAAAAAGTATAAAGCAAAGAGAGAACAGCATTTACAGGATCAGTTGGAGGCCGCCTAACCCGACGACAAAACCCATAAGATTGCAAAAAGCCTCGTTGTAAGCCTTGAAAGTAAATAGCTCCAGCTCTTCCTTCTAGGCCACGAAGCTGCGCCACATTTTCGGCAGTACTTAATCTCTTGACAATATTCCTGATTTCCTTAGCTTTGAGCCTTGCATCTTTTGCCTTCCTGCTACGACTAATCCGCATCAAGAGCATTGTCTGGCTTGTAAGCTTGCCATAAAGTATGCTCTTACAAAGATCTAGCACTATTTTCTGGTTATCGAGTACATCAAATTGCCTTTTCCGAAGAAATACATTTTTGGGTTCAGGGCTGGCTAATCTGCCAAGGTAACGCCCATCCTTGGTAAGAAAAACCGTATCCACTCCTTCCCTCAAAAGAAGTTGAAGAGCAGCAGGTGTCACCTCGATCCTTCCACAAATAATTACCTGGTTGAGCTTGGCGACAAACAGGGTATGATAGATGTCGTTTCCCTTCTTGACCAGGAGGTGGGAGCCCTCGCGGATAATGCGGGCTCCTTGGGTGGTGATGTATATCCGCATGATCTGACTCCGGTAAATCCACTTTGTGCATCCAGCAAAGCACGGCACAGGGCCCGAAGCAAGGATTGCAACGTTGCCGTCAGGAGGCACTATTGATAATTCCTTCCGCCTTTTCAATGAGTTCGCCCAGGCGGGCAGAGAGGCTTCCTTCACTTGAAAGGGTTTTCTGTTGTCCGAAACTGTTCTTGCCGGACCGGATGCCGTGGGCAAGGCAGTTGCGAAGGGCCCGCAGCTCGGCGTAAACCCGTGAAGGGCTCTCAGGGGACCAGGGCCCTGTGCCCCAGGCCTTCTCGTTCAATTCTTCACGGGCTTTTTCCCTGTCTCCATATCTTCCGGGGTCACCGCCATTTCTCGCCACCTGGTCCGTTATCAGCGATTCCACGGCAAGGGCCGCGGCCCTGACGTAGTTGCAGGCGCCAAGGGCGTTTCGCGCAGCGGCAAGCTGGCGGCCTGCGAAACGTTGAATCTCCGCCCAACTGGTCAAGTCGCGGAGATTCTCGGCAAACAGAGAGAAGACAGGATCGGCCGCCTCCAGTTTGTCAAAGGACTGCCTGGCCTTTTTCAGTTTTCCGCGGGCCTGCTGGATATTGACGGTTTTTTCAAAAAAGGCGGCCTGGCTAAGTGCATCCGCCGCGGCCTTGTCGTTTAGTAGAGGAGCAAAGACGCCGTAGTCCCCGCTTTTCAGAAAACCGCTCATGGCGTTTAACCACTGGCCGATGTGAAGGAGCCCGTCCAGTCGGATCACAGGGGTTATGCCGTCTTCGGTCATGTCCAGTGCGCCGTAGTAGATTCCGGAGATGGAGACGTTCCTTAACTGGGCCAGGAAAAGCGCGCTCACGAGCCCTATCATGGGGAGCGAACGGAAGCCGTGGCTTACGTCCATGGTAACGGTATCACCAGGCTCCACGATATCCGCCATTTTCCGCAGTATGGCCACCTGTTCCTCCTGGTTACGGCCAAAGGGGATGGTCGCCAGGGTCACCCTGGATGCCAGTTTCCTTGTTGAAAATGATTCTTCGACCAGGGGCGCCACCTGTTCGAGAAGCGCGTCATCCACTGTTCCTTTTTCAACACGTTCGCTCAACTCTATCCAGAGGTCGCTATCCTTCATCTCCTCGTATAGCAGGGCATCCCATATGGATGAGCCCGTGCCCAGGACGACCAGGTGATCAGCAGGGTTGCCGTTGGTCGCGAGCTCCTGGAGAAGGGCAATGCCGAAATAGGGAGTACGATATTTTTTGCCGGTGTCAAAAAGATAACATGCCTGGCGGTAGCCGCCGTCTCCCTCTGGCCCCTTGCCGAGGAAGGTCAGAAGGGCATGGATCATAGCCCGTACCTCGGGAACCTGACGTGGCGGAATACATGCTGGAGCCGGACCGTTCCGCCCGGCAGCCGTTTTTCAACGGCCTGGCGGTCCGTGGTGGAATAGACCGGGACAAGGCCCCTTTTGAGGCAAAAGCTCACCATGAGAAAGGTTGCGCCGAACTCCCCCTGGACCAGGACGAAGTCCCCCGGGCCGGCCTCTCCGGCCAACCACGCACGCACAGGGGCAAGGTAACCGGAAAGGGTCTCCGAGTCCGGCGGGACCCGGGACCAGAGGCGGCGGATCTCATCCGGCGGGAGCACGATTTCCACTACGCCAAGGGCGGCGCGGGCGTCCGCCTCCTGGGCCGCGGTCAGGGTATGGTTGAAGAGGACGAAGAGGTTGGGCATGGTGAATGTGGTCATTTTCCCGCCTCAAAGAAGAATCCCGTTGCTGATTGTTGGTTTTACCATTATCTTCCAGGTAAGATTTTTGGGGGGTACGAAATGTTGTCAACTGTAACCACTAAGGGCCATGTAACCATTCCTAACCAAGGGACCGGTACGGTATCCGCCCGCAGGACAAGGTCGACTTCCGGATCGAAGGTGACCGGATCGTCCTGACAGTGGTCAAGACTCTCCGCGACCTTCGCTGCGCGGTGACAAGCCGCGGCGGAGAGCCCGCCCTGGAAAGGAGTGCGGCCAAGGAGGCGGTCGGCCAACGGATGGCAGGGGAGATGGCATGATTAAGACCGTCTTTCTCGATGCCAATGTTTTCATACGCTTTCTTACCAAGGGTGGCTGCAATTCAGCATGGGGAGCCGTAGAGTCGGGCCTCAGCCCTCGCCGAGGATGGCCTTGACGCGCTGGACCTTTTTCCACTGCTTTTTCTTCTTGGGTTTTACATTCCATTTATTCTCGGCCTGCCAACGCTCCTTGAATGCCTGGGCAAGGGCCTTCTGGTGTTCGGGTGGAGCAGTTTCGATCTTGGGCCAGATGTTGGGAATGGGATCCTTTGCATCTCCGGCTGCATACTTGAGTGCTACCCCATCCTGCCGGATGCAGGCGAGGTCCTGCTCTTCTTCACTCATGGCATCCCACAGTGCGCGGAGTCTTTTTTCTTGTTGCTGCTGGGCGGCAAGTTCTGCTTCTTTTTCTTCTTTTTCCCGTAACTCCTTTTCACGCTGAGCTTTCTTTGCTGATTGCTCCTCCTCCCAAGCTGCAATCTTTATCCCTCGCTGTTCCTGGAAATGATGCCGTCTTTCTTTGATCTGGGCACTTAGATCGCTCCATGCGTCAAGATCGAGCTTTTCCAGAATTGCCCATCCAAAGGGCCTAAGGTCTCCGATGGCGGCGGGTTTCCTGTTGCCTGAAGCCAGCCATACGGTAGTGGCATGGTTAAGAAATCTCGGCTTGCTGCCTTTACCTTGCATGATTTTGATCTCTCTGTGTCCTTCAATTGTTACGCACTCGGCGCCGCTGTGGCGGCCAACCCGGACAGGAAAACTCCGGCTGTTAATTTTCAGGGGAGCCGGCCTGACGCCGATCTTCTCCAACTCCATGTCTTCCCGTTGTTTTTCTTTGCCATAAAAGCCTTGAAGGGCGGCAGTAATTTCCTCGGAGGTCACCGGCCTTTTGATAGGGCTGAGTGCGGGGGGAGTGAAGACAGTGATGGTGCCGATGAACCGGGCGCCCGTTTCCACAACCTCTACTATCTGGTAAGGCGCCCGCGCTTCGAATTTACTTAGCTTCTTTTTGCGGTCCACAGCGTAGAGGATACGCCTTCGTGCCTCGTCAACGGGGAAAAAGTCCGAGACCTTTATAAGCCGAAAAGGGTCGCTTTCCATGTGCCTAAAGTCGAATTCCAGTATGTGTTCCTGGAGCCTTCTGTCGGCATTTTTCCCCTTAAAATTAGGGAGGTTCCGTCCATTATTCCTCAGATTTAATACTGCGGTGCGGATGGCGCCCTTGACCGCTGACCCCGGGATGTAGACCTCACCTGACAGGGGATCAAAGGCCGTGCGCATTATCTGGAACCGGTTAAGTTCCTGGTTTACCTTTTTCTTGTCGTGAAGCGGCAGGCTCAGGGTCTGTGCATAGTGGTCTGCCAAGGCCTTTACGACAGGGACCCTTTTTCCGTCCATCGAAATTAGAATATCTTTGGCCTTGTTACGCATGAACCTCATCAACTCGATGAGCGATGCGGGAGTTCCCTTTCGGCATATAGCTGAGAATTTTGCCAGGGCGTCACTGTTGAGCAGGCTCAAGAATCGTCCGGTGTCGAAGTGAACCAGTTCCTTCTCTTCTCGATTAATGATAAAGGAGGTAGGTTCATATACATCTGCGCAGCCGATATGAAGAGGTGCGGCTACGGTGAATTGCACGAAAAGGGTCTGGCTGTACATGGTTCCTCCTTCAGCTTGGCATGTTAAATGGCAGGACGAGGGAATATCCCTGGGCTACTGCTTCCGGCATTGCCTTGGAGATGCCGGTGACTGCCCGGCCGATATAAGGGTGTTCTGGAATGTCGCCCGGTTTCAGGATGAAGACCGCACCTTCATCGGCCATCACCACGGGATTCTTGAAGGGTTTTCCTTTGTGCAGGATCTGGGCGCCATGGCGCCCGAACCGTGTAAACGGTGCAAAGAACATTTCTTGAAACCGTCCCGGTTCTGGAACACTTGGAGAAAGTGACAGGAGGGCGGTGCCGTCGGTTGGGCGAGGCCAGTTTATCTCGTCTGTTTCACCAAGGGAAAAACGGCCGAGGCCCGTGGATGCATCCCGGCCGAAGCCCCATTCACCCATGCGCTCCAGCCCCTTTTTTACTTGTTCTATGGTGCAGGCCTCCTCGTCTATGGCAACGAAGAGTACGAGTTCCATGCCCGGCAGATACCAGGTGTTATTCATGACGTACGGGGCGAACATCCCTTTTCCCGTGGTCATGGTCAGGCGGTTTATGGTGTTATGTTGCTGCTCGGCCTGTATTACTATTCCATGTCTTCCCGGGGATGAGTTCAGGGCTCGCTGCTCTTCCTTGGAAAAGGATGCGGTTACGCGTCTGCCGAGCTCCTTGCCATCCACGAGATTATCCCAGGATGGTTGCGGTTTAAGGTCATCAGGCACAATGAGCCATCTCTTGGCCTTGTTTTCCTTGCGCCTGGCCAAGCGCTCTTGGCAGCCTGTGACGCCTTCAGGGTCGCCAAGCATGAAGGGAGGCAGCTCCGGTCGCCTGACAGCATAGAACCACTTGTTTTCATATTCGAATTGCGGCCAGGCACTGGAAAATACGGCAAAGGGCCGCTTCTGGTAAACCTTGATCCAGCGGTCTATGCCGCCGTTTAGGATCTCAGGGTCCTCGGCTGCCTGCCAGCAGAACTGGCCAAATATTGTGTCCCCTTTAAGGGGGGTGCCGAAGGACGATTCCGGTTTGATGGTTATGGCATAGGTTCGCATAGGGTGGCCTCATGAAAAAAGTTGGATCTCAGCGAATTGCTTGCTAATGGTCTCGTCGTCGAATTCAAAACGCACCCTGCCGTAGCCCCGGCTGCCCGAGCCGCCCAGGGCGTCATGTTCGAGAAGTTTGAGGCCCTCGAGCAAGGTATTAAGAAGGTCTTCGTCTCCCTCCATCTCCTTAAGGCTGATGGAAAAATCAAACTTCAGCCCTGCCACGACCCGCTCGGTGAAACGGGGATTCTCTGCCGTGCCCTTTATCCGGTTGATGAAGTTTTCGCTTTTCACCTCGAAGTAGGACTGCTGGTTGGCCTTTACCGTCTTCTTGCTCTCTTCACTCAAAAAGGAGTCGGCGAACGATGCGCGCGCCGGGCCGATTTCGACGTTTTCCTGGTCATCGGCCCCGCTTACCCCGAAGAGTTTCAGGATGCGCATGGCCTCTGCCTGCTGTTGATCCTGCTGATTGCCAGATAGCTTTTGCAGAATCTTTGTCCCAAGGGGTTTACCATCCCCGGCCAGGGCCAGAAGGCCGCTTTTCATCTCCAGCATGGACCTGACCTTGCCCTTTAGGGATGAACCTGGAATATAGGGTTCGTTTGTATGGGGATGCTTGACAACCGGGTTGTCAGTGCCGCCGATGCGAAGCTCCGTATCTCCTGCACCGATGTGCAGGCCGCTTTCAAGGACTATCTTGCCGGTGATCTTGGATATATTGTTCAGTTTCATGGTTGATATCTCCTTTTTCTGCCTTTAAAGATGCGCTTAGTTCGGACCGTGGACCTTGTAGAAACCCATGAAGGATTCCAGGAAGTTGGTAAAGACCTGGAGGTCTTTCTGGTCATTGATCTGCTCGATGCCGCTTTTCATCATCTCGACAAAGGAGTCTGTTACCAGCCTCCGGCCCTTTGCATAGACCACCTTGGCCACAAGCATGTGCACCTGAGGAAGTATCTGCTCCATGTCCGCGTCAGCGGACTGGGCCATGGTGTTGAGACGCACCACCTCATCAAAGTAGCGCCTCACCTGGCTGTTTTTGTTTTTGTTTCCGTCTTTTTTCCCCTCTGTCCCGATGCGTTGCGCCAACTCTTCGGCTGTTTTTGAGAAAAGCGCGGGATCCAGGAGTTGCTTGTCCTTGTCCTTCCATAGTTTGATACCTGTCATGGCGGTTATCCTCCCTTTTGTTTCTCAGGCTCTTTTTTCGTACAAGACATGCCATAGCGGGATACTGAGGGCGCCCCGGTGTGTTTTGATCCAAGCTGCCGCCTGTCCCACTTCCTCCAAGGCGGTTTCCTGCTTGTCCTTGTTGATATTGCGGGCAAGGCTGTAGCGGAAGAGGGCCGGCCACTTGACGCAGTTCATCTCATCAATGGTTATGCTTTTGGCTTCGGGAATATCCATTTCCTGCTGGGCCATAGCTATCAGGTGGTTGAACCGGTAAAACATGGAATCACTGATATATTTTTTTTCTAACCATTGTTGCATCACTTCCCGGTATCTTAGAAGCTCCCTGAAGTCCTTCCACTTGACGGGATGTCCGAACATGGTCACGCGGTTTCTGCCGGCATGTTTGGCAGCTGCAAGTGCTTCTTCCGCGGCCTCGGCCATGGCGTCCACTGGCGTGTTAGGCTTGTGTACCGTGATTCCGGCAGAAAAGGTTATCCCAGGGTTGTGGCACACGAATCTTGCAAATTCTTCCCGCAACTCACAGGCCAGGTCAGCCATCTTGTTCCACGGGCCGATGAGAAAGAGATCGTCTCCACCGGCAAATACCGTATAGGTGTCGTAAAATTTTTGTGAGAGAAGATGCGGCAGGTACAAGGCAAAAAAGCTGTTTAGCTGGCGGCTTACTGTGGCAAGCCGAGAGACTGTGAAACGCCTTTCGGTCAGACCACAGCCAAAGAGCATTCCCAGGTGGTCCACATCGGCCTTGAGCACTCCCAGCGCCTCAATGCCACGGCATTTATTGTCTTTGTCCTTGTGTCTGGCCTTGACCGCGATGTGGGAAAAGGTTTTGATGCCGCCCTTGTTGTTGATTTGGTCGATCATTTCCTCGCTTTTACCTTCCGACCTGGCACTTTCCAGCAGGCAGTCGTCGTAGTTGTCCTCTTCCCTGTAACAAGGGACGTGGCCGTTTATGAGCTTCACCGTTGCCTTGCATGAAAGGCTGCCGTCCGGCTCGATTCCCGTTTGCCACAGATCAAGGAGTTGCCCTTTTTCTGCCAGTTCGTTTAGTGGACTGTTCCTGAAAATCACCTGGAACTCGTCAAAAATAGGTGTAAGCAGGCAGTCATTGCCTTTAATGTCCGCGCCTTGAGTGCATACGGCTACCATCTGATCCTTGACCAGGTTGGCTCCAAGAAAGACGTGGTCTCGGCACAATGCGCAACTTACTGTCCGCTCAGGCCGGAAGACATTATCGGCTTCCGTCTTGGCATCAGATGGCCGTTTGCCGCAAAGGGGGCAAAGTCTCTTGCCAGGTTCAATATCGTTATTGAATGAGGCAAGAAAATCTGTAACCGCACCTCCATGGCGTTCCAGATCAACCTTTTTGTACTTGCGGCGTTCAAGGTTTTGGAGATGGCGGTCCCATAGTTTCCGAAACCTGCCTGCATGAAACTCGTCTGGTGTTGCCGGGGTGGTAGCTATCCCGAGGCTGCTTTCGCCGTATGTGTGGGCGAAGAGCCAGTCATTGATCTTGTCCTCACATTCGATTAGATGTCTTCTTGTTTCAGGCAGGTTGGGCACGAGAAGATGGAACTTACCGGCTGCATTCAGCAGGACCGCAAGCATCGGCAGGTCAAGCCGGTCGCAGATCAGCCTTGCAGCGAGTTCGGTGAAAAGAGATACTTCGAAGGAGCGGCCCCGCAGAAGTTTTGAACGAAACTTCCTGGATTCACCATGACTGCTGAAGATGAATTCCTGTATGCCGTAGAAGTCTCCGCCCACTAAGAGAAATTTTTCGTGGCCGCCTTCCCGGATTATCGCCTCTTCCATAGTGTCGCTATTGGCATGGTATTTATAAAGTGCCGCGGCAACTGCTGCGGTGGTGCGGCAGTGATCGTAAAGGGAGACGTCGTGGACCACATCTCCTACACGGGCTGCCGGGATATGCGAAGTGTAGGTCATAAGCAGGGAATCAAGGTGTTGAGTCCAGAGTTCAATGTTCGACTTCCGATGATACAGGCCCTTTAGATGGTTACAAAAATCGTCAAAAAGACCCTGGTATTCTGCAATTGCTGCCCGCCTGCCTTTTCCCAGGCGTTTTTCCGGGAAAATGCTTTGAGCTGTAACGGGGGAAAGGGGGTAGGCATGCTCAAACTTTTCTTCAGAGTTAAAATGCTCACATTGGCTAGGCCCAAGGCTTTCAAGAACCGGTAACAGCCGGGTTTTTTTCACGTCCTGAAAGGCTATCTTTTCCCCATGTTCAAATGTGTCCCGGTCCAACCCGCTTGAGATGCGATCCGCCATAGTAACAATCCATTGCATCGGCGTTTCTGGTTTATGATGGCCTGCCGCCAGGTTGATGAAGGCATCACCCTCGCCCCAGCCCCTGCTGTTTAGCTGCTTGGGTAAGCGGTCAGCCATCTGTTCAATAAATGCAGCGGTATAAACTGCATGCACATGGGTATGACGACCTTCTCTGAATGGCTGATAAAGCCCGGCGTTGTTATTCAGATACTCCTTTGATACCGTAAGAGATCCTTGTGCAAATTTGCCGATGTCATGCATTAACCCCGCAAGGCCGATCTTTAGCGCTGTATCCTTCATGTTTCCCTCCAATAAGCTGATGACCCCTTTTCCTCCTTAAGCCTGTATATCATTCCATGACATTTTTCCACTTCCGCAACGTTGCGGATTCAGGTAACCGCTTATTTCTCCCTTGACACGTCGTACGTTTTTTGTGTATTATTTGGTCATAATGACCATTTTGTCCCGCGCCTATTTTTTGGGAGGTCCTCTCATGCCAAAGGTCTCTGTTGCCCATACCAAGAGTCATCTCTCTGAACTCATTGCCAGGAGTGCGCATGGCCATGAGCGTTTTATAATCACCCGAAGGAACAAGCCGGTGGCCGCCCTGGTGAGTATCGACGACCTCAAGATCATCGAGCAGCACGAGGAACGGGCAGGGCTTGCCGAGGTTGCCGGCAAATGGCCGGAATTTGATGAACTGGCCGAGGCCCTGGGTGATATTGCAGAGCTCCGCGAACGGGGAGGGGGCGGCCGCAATGTATCTCTTTGATACCGACGTCATTACCAACGTCTTCAAGAAACGACCATCTCCCAACCTGCTTGCCAGGCTCAAATCATTGCCCCGGCGACACCAGTTCATCAGTGCTGTTACCATCTCTGAAATCATTTACGGCGCCTATAAAAGCAACCGGCCCGGCTTCCACATCCAGAACCTGCAGGACATCCTCCTGCCAGCGGTCAACGTCGTCGGTTTCGATGCAAAGGCAGCCTACGTTTACGGCAGGCTCCGGGCTGGACTGGAGAGGTCGGGCGTGCCGGTTTCCCTGGCAGATCTTAAAATCGCCGCCATTGCCATGGCCAACGATCTTTGCCTTGTAAGCGGCAACACCAGACATTTCTCCCGTATCCCAGGCCTCAAGCTGGCAAACTGGCTGACAGGATAGAGTTTACTGCCAAAAGTGACCACTTTTCGAATCGTTCCGCCTGCCTTTCAACCTCCAGGGCGGTTAGCCATCCCACTTCGTGCAGGTCTTCCCCTCGGGGCCGCAAACATACACTTTTTTCTCTCTCAACCCGGCACAGGTGCACGGCTCCCAGGTGTACCATCCCAACGTCGTCCGAGTCGTCGTTGATCCATCCGGTAAAATAGGTATCCACTGGGCCGGTAAAAAGTAGCTCTTCCTCCCTCTCCCGCAAAAGGGCCTTATTGAAATCATCCATGGTCAGGCGGCCGTTGGTGGCATCCTGGTCGTTGATATGCCCGCCGATGCCAAGGGAAAGGCGCCCAGCCAGCCGACCCTCTCCCACTCCTCCTCCACGCTGGAAGACAAATAAACGTCCGTTGCAGGTAAATACCTGGTAGGGAATTATTTGTTTGTAACGTGGATCGCTTTCCGCTATGTGCCGGGATATGAAATGCTGGGGAAGGCTGAGAATTTCGACCAGTTCCGGCGTATTTGTTCCGCCCTGGGGCAGGCCGCCAAACAGGCCTTCCAGATCACGTCTTTCAAAGCAGAAGACGTTTTCGTCCCTCATGTCATCTCCTTTTGGAATCCTTCGGGCAGATATTCGTCCAGCAGCAGGCCAAAGATCTCCTTGTCCACCTTTTTAAGGAGCTGATCCCTTTCGTCCTTGGGCAGAAAAACCGACTTGAAGCCGTTTTTGATCAGCTTGATCACCTGCCACCTGGAAAGCCCACCCCGGGTCAAGCGGGCGGCGGTAAGATATTCGTTACTGGCAGTCGTCTGAGATATGAAGCGGTTATCAGTGTTCACTGTCACCCGGATACCATGCTCAAGATAATGTTTTAAGGGATACTCTTTGCCATCGCTTACTGATGTATCCCAGAAATCTCTGAAGGTGTTGGTCTGCATGTTGGACGAGGGACACATCTCCAAGCCAAGACCATGGTCCCGGACAAAGTCCATCATCTTCGAGTTGTCAATGAGTTTAAGACCGTGGCCGATGCGCTTTGCATGCAGGAGGTAGATGGCCTGCCAGATCTTGTCGTCTTCTGCCATCTCACCCGCATGGATGGTAATATTGACGAAATGGCGGTGAAGCGGGAGAAAATCCTCCTTGAAGCTCACCGGATCGAAGTCTTTTTCCTGGCCCGCGAGGTCGAAGCCGGTTACCCTTGGTCCCTTCCTGCCTGGTTCTGCAAAAAAGTTTACCGTCAAGGCCACGTGACCCATCATGGAGGCCCTGGACTTGTGCCTGGTGGCCATGACCAGGAAGTTGGCATGGAACCCTTTGTGATCGTCCATGAATAGGGCGGCCTCATCCAAAAGGACCTCCAGGGCGCGGCGGCTTGTGAGCAGGCCTAGTCGGGTATAGTTTTCCGGGCTGACCCTCACCTCCAGGTAGCGGACATTTTCCCCATGGGCTTGCTCCATGAGGTTCCGCAGGGCCATGCGCAAGGTGTTTTCGCTCTGCAAGAGGGTGGAGCCGCCGAGGTCGCCGCAGGCCATGTACCAGTCAAGGCGGTTACCACAACAAAGGCTTCCTTCATCCGGCCAGCTACATTTGCCATCAAGTGTGAGACGGCCATCCCGGCAAAGAAGCCGAAGGGATTGGGGCGTGAGGTGACCGACCAGTACTGCCGTAGCCAGGTGCCGGTCAAGGCCGGCCCTTTCTGCTAGCAATGGAAGCCTCTTGAGGCAGTGAATAACATTTCCCCTGTCAAGGCTTCTCAGGGCCTTCGATGAAACATCAGCCAGGGGCAGGCCAAGGACCGCTTCGAGTTTTCTCTTGATGTCTTCCTTTTTGGAATTCTTAATCTTCAAGTCATCAAGCAAGGTGGCAGCAAGCTTCTTGAGAAGGGCTTCATCCTGGCAACCTCCAAGGTGGCAATGAAGATCGGCTTTCGGAAGCCTTTGTAGCCACTTAAGATCGTTGAATTTCATGGCTGGATGAGTTCCGATTTTCTCTTCCTCTAATTTTTTAAGAACCATTTCAGGGAAGAGATAGACGGAACGGAAGGTATCGCCAATCTCTTCCCGAATGATCTGGGTCCTTCGTTCCCAGGCGAACTGTCGGCTCGTCATCCATACGATGTTAAATTCCTCGGTTCTCGAGCGGATGTTTTGATTTTTATCCTTTCCCTCCGGCGCGGTAATAGCCAGGTAGCCGGCACAGCCATAGAGAAGGCCGGCCTCTATGAGACGTTGGGTCAGGGCCTTGCGGCCTCCGGAGGAGATGACCAGGTTGGGACCGGCAAGCTCCTCACGGACCGCTTTGTAGAGCAATTGCCGGGCCTCTTTGTCGTCGCCCTGGCAGGTAATATCCTCACAAGAAAGATCAATGGCATGGATTCGGCCTGCAAGCTCCGGGTATTCTTGCTCGATCTTGCTTCTCAGCTCGTCAAAAGCATCCTTTTTGCCGGATGTACATACGAGGTAGAGGCCGCCGATGCGGCGTCCGCCGAAAGATCGGCGGATCTCTTCACCTTGTTCGTTGTATCGATATTGGTCGCCCCCATTAAAAAAGTCGATGAGTTCCAGGACGAGATCTGCACTGCCAAAGGCAGTGAGCAAGACGAGGGAGTCTTTTTGCACAGTATTCATGGTGAGATGATCCTGATCCTTTCCTTGTCGAGTCTCAGGCCATAACGGGTATCGGGCCGCTCACCGCAGGAGGCGATCTCGAGATCATGTATGGCCATACCGCCAAGGCCCCTGCGTAGATCCTTGTTGATCTTGGAGCGGTATGATCGGAATGACTCTTTGGTCATCCGGGTTATGGAACCCTCGCCTACGCTGTCGGCAATGCGGGCCGTCGGTATACTTCGGTACAGCTCTACTATGCGCCTTTCTTCGATCACCTCACCCACCTCCAGCCAGCAATCAGTACATCCGGCGCAGGAATGTTCCTTGTCGCACAATTTCTTCCTCTCGGCAAAAAAGGCATAGAGGGCCAGCCGGGCCGGGTTTAGATCAACCTGTAATGCATTGGACCCGTTACCGAAGACGAGGGTCAAGGACTTGACATCCACGGTCAACCGCTTTGGCCCGCTGCGCACCAGTGACTGCATGAGCTCGGCTGGGGGCCTGGGACGGTCGAGCAACTCCGGGTTCAACTGGCTGCGGATGGACACAAAGGGAATGGGTATGAGCGTGACACGGGCATACTTGGTCTCTTTATAAAAGGTCTCGCCCTCCTGGTCTGTCAAGGTAAGCACAGAGGACTTCCTGGGAGGGAACCAGAACGAACGGCAGTTTTCAAATGCCGGGCTTACCAACACATGATAGAGGCGATCACTGGGCCTTCCATAGAGCTGGGCGGCCAGGGTCAAACACGAGGTCATTGTCTTTCGGCCGCCTGCGACTAAAAAAGAGACCCTGATGTCAGGGTCGATTGTAAATCGATGGGCAAGCTCCAGACATTTTACAAGCAGGCGTTCGTTGTCATCTTCGCTTTCTATATCATTTATAGGTTCATCGTTCTGCCGGGTGATCACATGGATGCTATCAGAACTGAATGCAATGGCTTGACGGCCAATGCCGTACTGCCGGCAGAAGTCCTCCAGGGGACCGCCGTTCGGCGCAAGCAGGGTGCGGAAGATCTCGCCAATCCCCTGCCCTGTAGTGATAAGGTGGATTTCATCTACAGGCCGGCCCTCGTGAAAAAGGGCATAGACCGCCTCGGTAACAACCTGTGGTGAAAGGCCGACGACAGCTAGCAGGACATGCTTCATGATTCACTTACCCGGATAAGGCCCAACCCAAATGTCGTTTGTTTCCCAAGATGTACAACTTCGCAGTAGCGTAAAAGGGGCAAAAAAGCCTCCAGATCCCCTTCAAACACCAAGCTCCCCAAGACCCCGCCTATCTTCATGGTGTTTCCCTGACGGTTGCTATAACGTATAATCTCCTGCCATTCGGTTTGATCCTCGACAGTATCAACCCCATCGGCCATAGCGGCCAATCCCCTATAGTCAAGATCGGGCTCCCCCTCTCCATAAGCTGTCTCAAGGGATGAAATACGCCGCATTACAGAACGTATCAAGGTGCCAAATGGGATTTTACGTTGGAAACAATTGTTTCTTTTGATACGCAGTGGGGTAAGGAGATCAACCCGCAATCTGTTACAGAGGTGTGGCTCCTGGGTCCAGGCCAGAGACTGCTCGACCCTTTCCATCGACAAGGTATTTGTTGTCGCATCATAAAGGACAACATCGCCAGCGGTCACCTTATCCAGATTGAACTTGCCATGGCGTCCCTTGCCAAGTCCAGTCTTGCCCATGAGGGTTACTGCATAAAAGATCTGGGGGCGATACCTCAATGCAGGCCCAAAGAGATGCAAGGTGAAAGAAAAGGACTCTCCAGCAAGGTATTCATGACGCCGATCCATCGGTGGTTCAAGAACATACGGATGTGGCCTGGCCGACAACCGTATCTTATAACCTGCTGTATTCCGGTTGAGCTTTTTGCTCTCGAAGACAAGACAATAACAACAGGAAGCGGCCAGGATACAATCCTCGCATTTTTGCCTATGCAGGGCACAACCTACCTTCTTCAAGGCATGACCAAAGGCACCGCGAAGGGCAGAGCCCTTATAGGCTGGCAAACCGGCATCACTGGTAAAGGTGCAATGAAACCTCAAACTTTCTGTGAGCATAAAACCATCTCCAACCAAGAACAAATCCGAACGCAACCATTCGCAGGGCCATTACTGAAAATCACAAAAGGTTCCTGGTCTGAGCCAGATTGGATAACAACTAAAGACACAGTGAGAATATACCCCATGGAGATGCAATTCAAGGCGGGCAACGTTGCCTGGTGTTGTTAACCCCTCCACCCACGGCCGTATCCGGATTTCTCAAGTGTCCATTTCCTTGCTGCGCCTGAGGGTGCTGTCGGCAAGAAAACATCTACCCTTGCCCCAGGCTCAAGAACTATTGTTAACTATATGGGGTCAATATAATTAACGATATGTAGTTGCAGGATTCGGATTGACCCGAATCTTTGTATGCTGGAAGGGAAAGCATGGTTCCGGCCATGATAAAAGGAATAACAGGAAAAGGTAAATCTTTGCACCTCCATCCCCGGGGTTTGTCCGTCGGCAAAGGCAGTCTCGAATGCAGGGCCTCCGCCTTCGGCCACCCAACTCGAAAAGTTTGTCCGCCAATGAACCGAACCAACACCCTTTCTATGTGCACAAATGCACAAGCATGTCAATAGGACAAGGTGTTTTCCTGCAAAATTTCCTGGATTAACGGTGCCTTTCAGGCTTAAGAAGGGATTGCGGGTCGGGCACAAACTATTCGATTATCTTGACACAGTTTCTGCCTGATTGCTTGGCGGCATAGAGCGCCTTGTCCACCCGGCGTACCATATCATTGGCACTAAGCTCCCTCTTCCATTCACAAACCCCGAAGGATGCCGTGATCTTCAATTTCATCCGGCCCCTGTCCGCGGTAAAGCAGGTCCTGACAAGGCGCTGCCGGAAGATCTCCAGTAAATCGTAGGCCTCCTTCTTGCCAAACCCTGGAAGCAGCAGGCTGAATTCCTCGCCACCGTATCTGTAAACCGTGCCAGAGGACAGGAAGTGGTCCTTGAGGAGACCGCTGAACTGCTTCAGGACCGCATCGCCCACTGGATGCCCGTAGGTATCGTTCACCTTCTTGAAATAATCTAGGTCCGCGAGGGCGATGGAGAAGGTATGGTCTTTTCCAGCCTGGGATAGGGACCTGCTAACCATCTCTTCAAGGTCCTTGTCCCAGGACCTGCGGTTCAACACGGTGGTAAGCGGATCTTCGTTGACCTGTTTCTTTAGCCTCTTGAGGACCCTTTCCTGTTTCTCCATTCCGGCCAGCGCCTTTACGAGTTTGGAAAGCAGATCCTGATTGGCCGATTTTATGGAACCGATACTTTCGTTGAGAGCCTCTAGATGTTCCTTGTTACTGTCATCTACCCTGAGACGGATATCCTCCATCTTCTGGTCGATATCGACCAAATACTGCCTTGCCCCCTTTTCAAACCCGGAAAGGATTTCCTTGGCATCCTTGACCGAATTCCTCGTAAGGTTGATAACCTCTTGAAGTCGATTTGCGAGAAGGTTCTGATCCTTCCTGGCGGCCTTGATGATGGCCTGTTTGTCGAGCCTTGCCGCCACCGAGACAAATTCCCTTTCATAACAACTGGGCAGAGGCGGACAGTTCTGTGCCACCAGGTTCTTTAGCGAAATCCTGGCCACCTCGGAGATATCCATCAAGACCTCACGCCATGCGTCCATGTTGTTTCCGTCTTTGAACTTGGCCACATCATACTCCCTGAAAATCCCAATAGTCGCTGAGAACGGCTTTTACTTCCCGGATCACCTCGGGCCCGTGAACGCAATTGCCAAATTCATTCAACTGGTCACCTTCAAGAAGGCCTTCGCCTTTACATTCGAGGAGTACCGACAGCACCCCCTCCCTCAATCCAACAAGATTATATCCACCTTCCAGGCAAAATAGTATATTGCCATCACAGCATCGATTCGCAAGATCCAGCAACACCCTGGCCATGTACGCAAAGCCGTTTACCGTGACATTCATGCCCCCGAGGGGATCGTCCGTATAGATGTCAAAGCCTGCGGAAACGAGCAGGAAATCAGGATCATATGCCTTGCACAAGGGTGCAAGGAGCGTATTGTAGATGGCGGCGAAATCGTAATCACCACATCCGGGCGCAAGGGGCACGTTTACGGTAAATCCCCGGCCCTCGCCCTGGCCTATCTCGCCGATGGCGCCGGTGCCGGGATAATAGGGATACTGGTGTGTAGAAAAATAGAGCACGGTAGGATCGGAATAGAAGCTGTGCTGCGTGCCATTCCCATGGTGCAAATCCCAATCCACTATCATTACCCGCTGCGCCCCCAATACCTTGCGGGCAAAATGGGCACCCAGGGCTACGTTGTTGAACAGGCAGAAGCCCATGGCATGATCCCTCTCGGCATGATGCCCGGGAGGCCTCACGAGGGCAAAACCATTGTTGCCCGTGCCCGCCCCTATCCTTTCCATGGCGCTGAATATCCCCCCGACTGCCAGCCGGGCCGCCAACCATGACCCCGAGCTTGTAGAGGTGTCCGGATCCAACTGATGCCTAGAAAGGCCTTCGGTCCTTGCAATCCGTTCTATGTAGTCAGGGCTGTGATTCCATGCCAGTTCCTGCCTGGTGGCGGTCCTGGGAGGGACCACTTGGAAGAGATCCTCGTATCCACCTCGGTCCAGGGCGTTGTAAATGGTTCTGAGCCTTTCAGGGGACTCAGGATGGCCAGGACCTGGATCATGGTCCAGGAATCTTTCATCCCGCACTATCAGGGTAGACATTTCTTGCATCTGCAATATCCCTCCTTGAAGGCCTGGAGTCTCTTTGTAAACACGACCCTGTTGCGCCTGCCGACCCTCCTTCCGTAAGGGCACCATGGGCGGTGAAACCGGAAGGTCCTCTTGTTGCCGACATAGTATGGCTCCACCCGCCTGGGAGGACGCGCCCACAGGCCCACCTTGTGCCTGATAGCCGCACGCTGTGCGGCAAGCAGGATATCGGCATGGGGAGGCCTGCTGCCAAAAAAACAGAAATAGGCCAGGCCCTCCCTTACCAGGATTTCATTCACCATCCTGCCGTCAGGCAGGTAGACAAGGGCCAGAGTCCTTCCAAACCGGTCTATCCTGTCCCCGGCAGGGACCATTCTCACCCATTTGCCCTGAACAAGCTGTCTGTTTCGTCTGGTTGCGGCCCACCCAAAGGGCTCACCAGGTGAGTCTTTATGGGGTATCTCCGGTGCATTGATCCCAAGGTAACGCACCCGTGTTCCATTCTCCAGTATAACGGTATCGCCATCGATCACCTTGCGCACGAAGACCCTTTCGCCCCCTGCAAATGAGCATCCAAATGAACAGGTGACAAATAGGGTGAAAGCGATCAGAAGAGGTATGGACCGACGATCTTGTCGCATAAGGACTCCTGTATAGGGCTTCCATACCTGCCCAGGCCGGTTCATAAACTAGGAAGGCTCTTGCTTGCCTCCGTACCCACGGGATACACATCCAACACCCTCTACGGCCAGTAGACCCCGGCATAGATCGTGTAGACAATCCTAAGGATCGCAGCCGGTCATCCTGCCAGCCTGTCATAGGCCTCCTGGTATCTCTTCCTGGTCCTTTCAACGATTTCAGAAAGAAGCTCTGGCCCCGGCGGGGTCTTGTCCCAGGAGATCGATTCCAGATAATCCCTGACAAATTGCTTGTCAAAACTTAGCTGGGACTGTCCGGGTCGATACCCTTCTACCGGCCAGAACCGCGATGAATCCGGGGTGAGGACCTCATCGATCAATATGAGTTGTCCATTAATTATACCAAATTCAAATTTCGTATCGGCAATAATTATCCCCTTCTTTAACGCGTAATCAGCCGCCTCGGTATAAAGCCTGAGGCTTGTATCCCTTGCCTGCCGTGCCAAATCCATGCCGATCCTGGATGCGGCCTGCTCGAAACTTATGTTCTCGTCGTGGGAGCCTGCCTCGGCCTTGGTAGATGGAGTAAACAGCGGCTCAGGAAGCCTTTCCGACTCCTTCAGGCCGGCTGGCAGCTTGATTCCGCAAATGGAACCGGTTTTCTGGTAATCCTTCCAACCAGAACCGGTGATATAGCCACGCACGATACACTCAATGGGAAGAGGATCTGCCTTCTTAACTAGCATGCTTCTTCCTTCGAGGACATCACAATAGGGCTGAAACTCGACTGGATAGCCCTTTACATCCGCCGTGACCAGGTGGTTCGATATGATGTGACCCAATCTATCGAACCAAAACAGGGATAGCTGGGTAAGGATCCTTCCCTTGTCAGGAATCGGGGTCGGAAGCACCACGTCAAAGGCGGACAGCCTGTCCGTCGCCACGATGATGATCATGTCCCCTGCGTCGTAGATGTCCCTTACCTTTCCACGGTGAAGCAATTTTACCCCTTTGAAATTCGTCTTTGAAATTGCCATCTTTACTCCTCACTTTACTGATGTCGCTGAAGATAGGATCATCAGCGATCTTTACTTGTCGAATTCAAATTCAAATCATATGCCCGGCAAGTCAATGCGTATGATCCGGATTTAATTAAGGGCTTACCTTGTCGAAGAAAACAGGGTAATTTTTAGGCCTGATATTTTCAAGGAGACCAGCAAACGACTGTGTGATAGATTACCACTTTTACCTCTTTGCCGGTTGCAAAAACACACATGCGCCCAACGTGCCCGGGGCGCAGCCTGACATTCCCGGATAGATCTTATGCCCTTTGCAACAAAAAGAAAAGATACCAAATCCATCAAAGGCCAGCGGGCAAGCGGAATCCTCATGCACATTACCAGCCTGCCTGGCCCCTTCGGCATAGGCGAGGCCGGGCCTGAGGCCACGGCGTTCATGGACTTCCTCAGGGAAGCCGGCCAATCCTACTGGCAATTTTTGCCCCTTGGACCCACAAGTGCGGCCTTCGGCCACTCACCATACATGTGTTCGTCGGCCTTCGCGGGCAACCCCTTGTTGATAAGCCCGGATTTTCTGGTCGATCTTGGCCTCCTGTCAAGGAAAGATCTCGATGCAACCCCTGGATTCTCCAGGTACCTGGTGGAATTCGAAAAGGTCGTCCAGTTCAAAAAAAGGCTCTTTCACCAGGCGTTCCGGGCATTCAGGAGCAAGGGAAGAACCCCTGCCGATTTCGAACTGTTCTGCCACAGGGCCAAGTGGCTGGAGGATTTTGTACTGTACCAGGTGCTCAAGGAGAATTCCGGCGGCCTTCCATGGCAGGCGTGGCCAAGGAGGTTGGCCTCCAGGGACGTACAGGCGCTAGATGAGGTCAGAAAGAGATTCAGGATACAGATCCTTTTCCATCAATTCCTGCAGTACTGTTTTGACATACAGTGGAAAAGACTCAGGGAGGAGGCCCTCAACCGTGGTATCCGCCTGATAGGTGACCTTCCCATATATGTCGCCCCTGACAGTGCCGACGTATGGGCCAACCAGGAATGCTTCCAGCTGGATCCCGATACGTTGGCGCCAACCTGTGTTGCCGGCGTTCCCCCTGACTATTTCAGCGA
>JAJRZR010000058.1 GCA_024275145.1 Deltaproteobacteria bacterium
ACAGAAAGCCGTATGAGTTTGCCCGCTGCACCGTTTATCTGCCTCTGGAGCCTCGTTATCTCATAATTCGTGGTGCTTTGTTGACGGGTCTTGGTGACACTGTCACCGTTCAGCCCGGTGTTTCCCTGGAGCTTGTCTGCAAGACCTCCCTTTACCCCTGGAATTCCAGCGGACTGGGAGGAAGAGCCGGTTTCAATCATCTTGTGTTCGCTTCTGACGGCTACGAGGTCAGGATCGAACCTGTCTTCGCTGGTTTGGACCTGATCGAAATCTATTTCAGCCGACACCCTGACCACGGCCTTGTCAGGTCCAAGCGCATCCTCAAGCATGCTCTGGATCTTGCGTTTGTAATAGCCCTCGAGCCTTTTCTGATATGCAAGCTGGGCGTTGGTACGGTCGGCAAGATCGCCTTTGCCGTCTCTGGATTCGTAGAGTACGTTTCCTGTAGTATCTACTACCGAGATATTGTCTTCACTCAACCTTGGGACAGCGCATGCAGTGAGGTGTACGATCGCGCTGATTTGCCGGTTATTGAGCCGTGCTCCCCTTTTCATAGTTAATACGACTGAAGCAGTAGTGGCCTGGCGATCCGTTACGAACAAAGACTCCTTTGGCTGGGCTATATGTACCCTGGCGGAACGTACCTGGGGAAATTGCGCGATGGTCTTTTCGAGTTCACCCTGCAGGGCGCGTTGATAGTTTACCTTCTGTACGAAATCCGTTGTGCCGAGGTTGTTCCGGTCGAATATCTCAAAGCCGACACCGCTGTTCCTGGGTAGACCCGCGCCGGCCAGGGAAAGTCTTACGTCGTAGACCTTGTCCTCAGGGACCTTTATACCATTGCCTCCCTGGGTAATTTTGTACGGGATGTTTTCTTTCTTAAGCCACTTTACGACTTCAGCCGCATCCTGTGAGTCGAGGTCAGTATAAAGGGTCTTGTAGGTGGCTTGATTGGTAAGGAAAAATAACGCAGCAAAGCCTGCCAATACCAGGGCCGCGACCGATCCCGTGACGATTTTCTGGCGAAGTGTCAGATTCTGGGATATGCCCTTGACCTGCTCTATGAAATCCGGGAGTTTTACCATGTTCTTTCTTCTTTTCCTCTATACCTTCTTCTTGGATAAGACAGTTATTTCCCTCGAAGATTCCCTTCTGTGCCTGTAGTGCTAGAGCTGCATCCTCATTACCTCTTCATAGGCACTTAGCGCCTTGTTGCGGACCTGTAACAGCAATTTGAACGATAGATCGGCCTTTGTTATGGCAATCATGGTGTCAGCCAGGTTTACAGGCTGGCCAGCAGCCATTTGTCGTGCCATGTTTTTTGATTCGATGATCTGTCTATTTACATTGCCAAGACTGTCTTCAAGCATTTTTTGAAAGCCTTTGCCGTCTGTTTTCGTGTCCTTGCCCCGGGGACCGGTGGCAGTCCCGGGCATGTTGGACACATTGATATCTGATATCTTCATCTTACCGACCTCACTACATAAGAGGATTGCTTATCGTGCGATGTCCAGGGTCTTGAGTGCCATGGATTTGGCGGTCTCTATGGCAGTTACGTTGGCTTCGTAGGCCCTCGAAGCGGTCATGATGTCAACCATCTGTTCCATTACGTTCACGTTTGGAAGTCGAACGATGCCCCTTTCATCGGCATCGGGATGTTTGGGGTCATAGACCTCCTGGAAAGGAGTGGGATCATCCACGATTGCGCTTACTTTGACCGTTTGAAGCGCCTGGTTCAGTTCGTCCTGAAACGGGTCCAGTTGGTCATCCCCACCAGTGGCCGGGTCCGGCCTGTAGGCCGTGGAGGAAAATATTACCGACTTTGCCCGGTATGGTCCGCCATCCAAGGTCCTGGTCACGTGGGCGTTGGCCAGGTTCATGGATCCCACGTTGATCCTTACCCGCTCGGCCGACAGGCCGGACCCGCTGATTTCTATGGCATTAAACAGGTTCATGCCTTACCTCCTTCGGTTATAGCGTCTTTCAGAAGCTCAAATTCCTTTATCAATGCCTGGACCGTAGCCTGGTATCTCAGGTTGTTTACAGCAAGTTTTGCCATTTCTTTGTCAAGATCCACATTGTTAGGGGTGCCCCTTTCCCTGGATTCAATCACCTCGGATGCCTCCTCGTTGATGGCTGTCCCTGCCACGGTCTTTTGCACTATGGATGCCTGGTGGGCCCGTATCGGGTGCCCGGCAGGGGATGTCGCCTCCAACGGGTTGTAGACGGCGCTCTGTTTGCCGTTTTTATCAAGATGTCTCGGGTTGGTCCTCTCTATTGGCAACCCGTTCTGGTCTCCATCGAGATATTTCGCCATAAGACGTTCAAAGGGGACGTCCTTGCTTTTATATCCAGGCGTGTCGATATTGGCTATGTTTGAGCTGATTACTGCGTTACGCTTGACTCTCAGGTTGATAGCATGGCTAAGGACCTGTATGGTTTTTCCAAAGAGTTGTTTCATTCCTGGCTCCAATGTCTCTATAGTACCAACCCCATTCTTCTGTATTCTGCCAGCTTGTTCCGGAGGGTTCTGACACTTATCCCGAGCAGTTTTGCCGCATGTGTCCGGTTGCCATCCGTCTTTGCCAAAGCCTTCTTAACCATTTCTCTTTCGAGATCATTCAGGTTGAATGTATTGCCCGTTAGGTGATCGATGGCCAGGCTGTTACCCTGCTCAGTGTCTTGTGTAAGGACCTCTCCGCCCAGAAGATCCTGAAGGGTTATTTCATCACCTTGGCACAGAAGAACACCCCTTTCCACGAGATTACGAAGTTGCCTGACATTTCCTTCCCACTTTTTCCCTTTCAACTGTTTCAGAACCCCTGATGCAAATTTTAGCCCGGATTTGCCGTATTCCCTGACAAAAAAAATCCTGAAACGTTCTGCGAGGAAGGCTATGTCCTCCCTGCGCTCCCTGAGCGGTGGCAGCCTGAATGGAATCACATTGAGCCTGAAATATAGATCTTCCCTGAATTTTCCAGCCCTTACCGAGGCAAGCACATCACGGTTAGTGGTGGCAATTACCCGTACGTCCACGGGGACGGGCCTGGTTCCACCCAGACGATCCACCTCTCCTTCCTGTAGCACCCTCAGGAGCTTTGCTTGGAGGGGTAGGGCCATCTCCGTTATCTCATCGAGCAGTAATGTCCCTTTGTGTGCCAACTCGAATTTTCCAGCCTTCCTGGCCACCGCCCCTGAAAAGGCACCTTTTTCGTGGCCAAACAGTTCGCTTTCAAGAAGGGTCTCCGGCAGTGCAGCACAGTTTAGTGCCACGAAAGGTCCTTCGGCCCTGTCGCTCTCCTTGTGGATGAAACGTGCCAAGAGTTCCTTCCCTGTCCCGCTTTCACCCTGAATCAACACGGTGGCACGGCTTTTTGCCACGACCCGGGCCTGGTTCAATAATGTCTTCATGAGCGGACTTATGGTCAGGATCTCGTGCCTTTCAGGTCCTTCTGTTGCCATCTCCAGTGATGTCCTGGACCGTTTGATAACCACTGGCGGTTTCTGTCCAATGATCCCGCTGGCAGCCTTTATCGCGTGGAACAGGACCTCATGCCTCCATGGAGCACATAGGAAATCCAGTGCCCCAAGGCGCATCGCCTCCACGGCGTCTTCTATGGTGCCTTCTTTGGCCAATACGATTATTCCCGCTGGATATTCACCGGGTTTCTGGCGCAGGAATTCGAGCACGTCCATCCTCCCCGGATCATGGACTAGGATGGCCAGTTTGTGTCCCTTCCTGCCGAGGATCTGGTGGGCAAGGCCGAGATCTGGCACGGTCGTTACCTCCAGACCATCGGCCTTCAGACGTTCAGCAAGCCTGATACGTTCTTCCGCCTGGGATGATGCGAGCAGGATTTTCATTGTCAGGGGGGCCTTCTCCCTGGTGTTCATCTGAAATCCCCCGCAATTCCGTTCCAGAATTTCTGGTCCTGTGTCTCTGCCTTGGCCACCTTGCTCCAGAATGGATCTGTGGATTTGAGCAGCGATTGCCAGGGATTGGCGGTTTCGTTTTCCTTTCCGGCCCTGGTACGGGCAAGGGCAAGACGCCACACGACGGCAGGATTGTCAGGTTCGAGCTTGCTCAGCCTGTTGTAGGCACTGAGTGCCTCTGATGGCTGTTCAAGATTGAGCGCCTCATCACCCCATGATCGCAGGAGCAGGGCCTTTTGGGCAGGGTCGAGGTCCTTTTCTATCCTTGTCCACTGCTCATGTACCTGATTCCATTCACCGAGTTTTACACTGGCATTGAAAAGCAGTAGCCTCGTTCCCTTGCGGGCTTTTCTATCCAGGGAATCCTGGGCCATGTTGAATGAGGCAACCCAATCACCGCGTTTTGCTGCAAGCCTTGCCTTGAGGGCAAGTGCCCTGGGGCCAATGGCAGCGTCAGGACACTGACTGTCAAGCAGGTTCAAGATATTTTCAGCCGCGCTAAGATCCCCGTCCTTAAGTGCCTGTGATGCCCATGCGATGAAAAGTTCGGCCTTTTTATTTGCCGTGAAGATATATCCTCTACCCCTGGGCCGTGTTTTCGTGCCCTGGGGTGCGGCGTCAAGGCTACGGACTGCATGAAGGTTTTGGGTCGTTCCCATCTCAAATGCCCTGAAATAGGCCCTGAGTGCCGCTTTCGGGACCCCTATCTCGCCCCATGCATGGCCAAGCAGCAACTGGTGTTCCGGGATATCGAGTTCCTCTATGGCGTCTCTATGGATGAAATGATAATTGACGAGATCCATCGGGCGTTTTTGTTTCAACAGATCCCTGTCGAGGGCAAGGAGTGCCTTTGCTGCAACCGGTCGTGCCTTTGTTAGTGTGCCCTTGTCCTTTAGCCCCTTGTAGATCCTGCGGAATCGCCAGTATTCATCCAGCGCTTTCCGTGGGTCATGCCTGCCCACAAGCCTGTTCATAAGCCGTAGCCATAGGACCTGGGTAAGATTTGCTATGGACGAAGCCAGGGGATCGTTGCTGTGGGCCTGTATGAATGGGCTGCCGAATGCCACCATCTCCTGGAGCTTGTGGATCCCAGGTTCGGCAGACACAAGTGCCTTTTCGGCCTCCCGGGCGCACTCGAGAATCCTGGCAAGGTATGGGTTAGACGGGCTTTGTTGTTTAAAGTTCCAGGCTAGCTCCAATACGTCCAGAAATTTCTTTTCCCTCAATTTCAATCGGGTCAGCTCGAATTCGACCTCATGGGTCAGGGGGTAATCCGGGAATTGTTCGACTATTTTCGAGAACAACTGGTCTTCCAAGGTGGTATCTTGTTGCCTGAACGTGCCCTTTACGTATCTTGAAAGCCTTTTTTTTGCTTTTTCTTCCATCTGAGCCATCCTGAATCGGGCAAACAAGGCCTCTGGCAGGTTGGAATAGTCCCGCCTGATAAGGGCGTAGTATTTTCTGGCCTTGAGGGCGCTGCCTTCCTTGCGGTAGGTTTCAGCAATGTGAAAGAGGGCCTGTGCCCTATGGGATGGAAGCTTGATGAGATTTATATAGTGGATCCAGAAGCGCCGGGCCTCTTCGTAATGGCCACGTTCCTCCGCAAGCCTTGCCTCCAGGTCCAGGAACTGTGGCACCTCAACCTCGATAGACGGGGATGCCTTGGCCATTTGATCCGCAACCCTTGTGGCCAATTTGATTTTCCCTTCCTTCAAGGCCTGAATCGCCAGTATAATCTTGGCGGTCTTTGCCGCCTTGCTGTCAGGAAATTGACGCATGAGCTCCCGGTAAAAGGCCACCAGCTTGTTTGTCTGTCCTTGTTCCTTCATGTAAGCCACGAGTGCAGTAAGCGCCTCCCCGGCCCACTTGCTGTCAGGGTAATATTTTGCCACTATCCTCCAATGGGCTATGGCCTCGGGGACAAAGGATATGCTGGCGTAGGCCTCCCCAAGATCATAATATGCCTCTGGAACGTGAATAGAGCTTGGATACTCCTTTATGAACCCTTTAAGGCTTTCTATCACTGGCCATGCCCCCTTTGCCGCCTGGAATGGACTATCTTCCACGTCCTTCCAGAATATTTCCAATTGGGGTGAGATCGCCTTCCATGCCACCTCATCGGGTGGGAGTTCCTTTGCGACGGATGCGGCGGCCAACGACGGGTTCCCTATGAGGAAACACATAATGCCTGACAGTATGCACAAACTCAGGTAGCCAATACCCCTTGTATTCACAAAAGATTCCATTGCCGGGATCAATCTTTCTCCATGTGGAGGTCCATGAAAATTTCCTTCTTCCGCAAAGGGGAATCCATACTGCCTGGTTGAAGACAGAGGCCAGGGTCTTTGCAGATTTTCCAGAACCTTCAATATATTATTAGAGTTCAGGGGGTACCGGGTGCCTATAGCCTAAATTCTCTGCGGTCCTACCCCCCCTATGGGTGAAAAACCCGGCCTTTCTGCGTGCCGGTTTTTTCGGATAATTTTTTTTGAAAGGCAGTTCCTGTAAGAAGCAAAGCAGATGCCAGTGTTCGATCCCAAAAGAGTGTCCATGGGAAGATTCTTGGCGGAAGGAGGGTAAATTTCAGCCTCTCCCGTGTGGTGGGGTGGGTAAGCTCCAGGATGGCTGCATGGAGGCATACAGACTGGTCTTTAATGGGACGTGCCGCCCCGTACTTTACGTCTCCCGCCAGGATGCAGCCTGTTTTTGCAAGCTGTGCCCGTATCTGGTGTGGCCTGCCTGTCTCTGGCCTCAGAAGGAGCAACGAGTAGCCCTGCCTTGACGAAAGATGCTCCATCATCGTCTTCGCCAGCTTTGCCCTTCCAGGGCGCCTGCCCCCCTTTTCAAACACCTGTACCTTGTTGACCCTGGCGTCCTTCAGGATGAAGTGCTCCAGTAATCTCCGCGAGTTGGCAGGGCGTGTGTGTGAAATGCCAAGGTATGTCTTCAATATTTTGTGTTCCCGCATCTGGGCAGACAGGCGGGATGCGGCTTTGGACGTGATGGCAAAACAGACCAGGCCTGATACAGGGCGGTCGAGCCTGTGCACCACCCCAAGGAAAACGTTTCCAGGCTTGTTGCGGGTTTTCTTGAGGTAGTGTTTCCCCCAATCCAGGAGCGAATGATCCCCGGAGGAATCGGGTACAGTAGGCATCCCGGCAGGCTTTGAAAGTACCAGCAGATGGTTATCTTCGTAGATTGGCTTGACTCGAATCATTAGCGTGAAATTGCATCCTTCAGCCGGCCCGTATTTTCATGCCCTGGCAAGCGGCATCAAGGATACGGGGCACACATGAAGGTCTAGGCAGGGTGGAACACAATAATATACGCGTTACTTGAATTGAGAATAATCATGTTGTTTAATTGGTTCCATGATAGCCATAATCGATTACAGAGCTGGAAATCTCACGAGTGTGGCCAGGGCAGTCAGACGCCTTGGGTATGAATGCAGTGTAACAGATGAGCACAAGGAGATCATCCATTCGGAAAGGGTGATCTTTCCCGGGGTGGGGGCGGCAGGCAAGGCCATGTCGGATCTCAAGGCACTCGGTCTCGATCGGGTGCTTCGGGATGTATATGCCTCGGGGAAACCCATGTTGGGGATATGCCTTGGTACCCAGATCATCTTCGAGCACAGCGATGAGGACGATACCCCGTGTCTTGGTATCCTGCCAGGCGTGGTGAGGCGTTTCCCGGAACCGTTGATGGATCCGGATACGGGCATCAGGCTCAAGGTCCCTCATATGGGCTGGAACGGGGTGGACTGGCTTCGGGAACACCCTGTTTTTTCCGGAGTAGACAAGGATGCCTCCTTTTATTTCGTCCATTCCTATTATCCTGCACCTTCTGAGGAAGACCTGATAGTGGGGCGAACGCTCTATGGGGTGCCATTTGCATCGGCTGTCGCCAGGGGCAATCTGGTCGCAGTGCAATTCCATCCTGAGAAAAGCGGGCGGCCTGGCCTCAATATCCTGTCAAATTTCTGTAAGTGGGATCCAGATCATGCTTAGCAAGAGAATCATTCCGTGCCTCGACGTCCGTGACGGGCGTACCACCAAGGGAATTAAATTCAAGAACAACGTGGACATCGGTGATCCGGTGGCAATGGCCAGGTTTTACTACGAACAGGGAGCGGATGAACTGGTCTTCTACGACATCACCGCATCGAGTGATCACAGGCCCATAATGATCGACGTGGTCAGAAGGACCGCCGAGGAGATATTCATTCCGTTTTCAGTGGGCGGCGGCATACGCACGGTAGAGGACATGCGGGAGGTTCTGCTTGCCGGTGCAGAAAAAATAAGCGTGAATACGGCAGCCGTAAAGAATCCCGGGATCATTACCGAAGGGGCCAAGGCCTTTGGAAAACAGTGCGTGGTCCTTGGCATGGATGTAAAGCAAGTGGAAAAGTCAGCAAAGATTCCTTCGGGTTATGAAATCGTCATACATGGCGGCAGGACGTACATGGGCATCGATGCCCTTTGGTGGGCAAAGGAGGCTGAAAATCTCGGGGCGGGTGAGATATGCCTGAATTCCATTGACGCCGATGGCACCCAGGAGGGTTATGAGATGACCCTCACCAGAATGATATCAGAGGCGGTAAACATACCGGTCATCGCCTCAGGAGGGGCGGGGAAGCCGGAACATCTTGCATCCGTCCTGAAGGAGGCCAAGGCGGACGCTGCCTTGATCGCCTCCATGACCCATTATGGAAACTATACGATAAAGGGCATAAAGGAATACCTGAAGGACCACGGGGTTTGCGTAAGGATGAACTGGTAATGGGGAGGAATGCTCCTGCCGGATCGATAGAAAGGGAATCCGATTGCCTTGGCTTTTGAAGTGCACAACCTGGGATGATCAGCCATGGCATTGGTGACTACGGGTATCGAGCGGTTGATCGCAGAGCCCCCTGGCTGGTTGGATGGCAGGACAGTGGGTCTCTTATGCAACCATGCATCGGTCGGGCATGGTCTTGTACATTCCAAGGACCTGTTGTCCAAACGGTGGCCTGGCAAGCTCGTTGCCCTTTTTACCCCTCAACACGGGCTGTTCGGTGAGAAGCAGGACAATATGGTGGAATCCTCCCATGGCGTGGACAAGGCCCTGGGGATCCCGGTATTCAGCCTGTATTCGGATTCGAGAAGGCCCTCCATGGAGCAGATCGAAGGGTTGGATCTGCTGCTGGTTGATTTGCAGGATGTGGGATGCCGGGTCTATACCTTTATATGGACCCTCTACCTTGCCATGCAGGCCTGTGCAGAGGCAGGTGTGGCGGTTGCGGTGTTGGACCGCCCCAATCCGGTAGGAGGCGAGGCCATAGAGGGGAATCTGCTAAAGAATGATTGTTCATCCTTTGTGGGTATGGCCATGATCCCCATGCGTCACGGTATGACCATGGGGGAACTTGCGGGCTTCTTTGCTGACCAGGCAGAGCTTGACCTTGAGCTTCACGTGGTCCCTATGCTTGGGTGGAAGCGCAGTATGTATTTTGAGGATACGGGCCTTGTGTGGGTGTGGCCATCTCCCAATATGCCGACCGTGGAAACGGCCAAGGTCTATCCTGGCCAGGTGGTCCTCGAGGCCACGAACATCTCGGAGGGGCGTGGCACCACCAAGCCATTCGAGGTGTTCGGTGCCCCTTTCCTGGATCTGGATACCATAGTTGATACAGTAAGCCGGTGGGACCTGGAGGGCTTTTATCTTAGAAGGCAGCACTTTGAACCAACCTTTCACAAATGGGCGGGTCGAAGCTGTAGAGGTTTCCAGATCCATGTGACCGACAGGTCGCGTTTCAAACCCTATGTCACCTCCCTTGCCATGGTGTCCCTTTTCAAACGTCTTCATCCCGATGCCTTTGAATGGAAGCCCCCTCCTTATGAATATGAATACCGGCGCTTGCCAGCCGATCTGATCATAGGTGACAGGTCGGTAAGACATGCGGTGGAACAGGGAGTAGGGCCAGGGGAACTTGAGGATATGTGGTCGGAAGAGCTGGCTGGGTTTCGTGAACTCAGGAGGAGCTGGCTCCTTTACCAGTGACAGGCGCAAACAGAAAACGCCATTACGGCAACGGAATCACCAGGCCGTGCAATTCAGGGGGATTTTCCCCAATGCTACCTTATCTGTCAGAAGGGATATATGCCCTGGGTTCGTATCCAGGGTTCAGGTGGTATACACCGGGAAGGTTTCTGTATTGTTCATTGTAGTCGAGGCCGTAGCCCACCAGGAAGCCCTTTTTGACGTCAAAGCCTACATAGTCCACATCTACCGGTACCTTCCTGCGTTCTTTCTTGTCTATCAGGCAGCAAATCTTGATAGAGGCTGCCTCATGTAATTTCAATATCTCCTTCAAATACTGTAGTGTGTAGCCCGTATCCACTATGTCTTCCACCACTACCACGTCTTTCCCCTGGATGGACAATTCTATGTCCTTGGTTATGCTTACCTGGCCGGAGGATTCCATGCTGGCGCCATAGCTTTGAAGCCGTACGAAGTCTACAAGGATCGGAAGCCTGATATGCCTTATGAGATCTGCCATGAATATAAAGGCACCCTTGAGTATGCCTATCAGGACCAGGGAGCTATCCTGATAGTCCTTTGTTATATCTGCCCCCAGTTCCTCTACGCGCCTTTGGATGTCTGCCGGAGAGATGATTTCCCGCAGCTCGTCATTGTTTTCCATCTTTGTTGCGTTCCTCCTAATTCAATACCCTGGTCCATGATTTCAGCCATGGACATGTGTATGCCGAGTATATATCCAGGTGCAGGCGTTTTGAAAAGACAGGAGGTGAAAAAATTATCGTTAGGATATGCCCAAATTGGGGACTGCACGAGGCCCCATGCTGGTTACGGGAACAGTGGTTCCAGTTGTAGGCGTCCTTGACAGGGCTGCCAAGCATATTAACTTAATTTGGAGTTTATGAAAGAAATGGCCGGTTTGTTCCATGGCAAGGGTTCATGCGGCAAAAAGCGTAGTGTGCCAGGCATGGGAACACGGCCCAGGGACAGAAATCCCACAACTAACAACAGCGAGGTGTACCATATGCCCATCTATGAATTTTTATGTCAAAAATGTAATAATCATTTTGAAAAATTTGTATTGTCATCCGGTTCAGCCCGGGATATTCGTTGTCCCAGGTGCGGTTCGTCCCACGTGCAGAAACAGTTTTCCAGTTTTTCATGTGGGTCGGGCCGGTTTGGACTTGGCGGGCTCACTGGTGGCGGGTCCAGTTGTGGCGGCTCCGGGCGCTTTGGGTGAGCATGACAACAGGCTCCAGGTCCTGGAGCCAACAGAATTTCTCATTTCA
>JAJRZR010000059.1 GCA_024275145.1 Deltaproteobacteria bacterium
CTTACGTTCCTTGATACGGCTGTCACGGGTAATAAAGCCCGACTTCTTCAGCACAGGCCGCAGCTCCGGATCAATCTCCAGCAGTGCACGGGTAATCCCATGCTTGATCGCTCCAGCTTGGCCGGAAGCGCCACCACCACAGACATTGACAGAGATGTCATATTTGCCTATGTTGTCGGTCAACTCCAAGGGCTGACGGACCACCATCTTAGAGGTTTCACGACCGAAAAACTCATCGATAGTGCGCTTGTTAATAGTTATTTCACCACTGCCGGGCTTCATCCAGATCCGGGCAATCGATGTTTTCCGCTTACCAGTTGCGTAATACTTCTGCTCAGCCATCTAACTATCTCCTAAATCTTCAGTTCTTTAGGCTGCTGGGCGGCATGAGGATGTTCGCCACCGGCGTAAACCTTGAGTTTTTTAAACTGGCTGCGCCCTAGGCGATTTTTGGGAAGCATTCGTTTCACCGCAAGTCTAATAACCTCCTCAGGCCTCTTTTCGAGCATAGTGCGGGCGTTTACCGTCTTCAAGCCACCGAGGTAACCGGTATGACGATGGTACTTCTTATCATCCAGCTTTTTACCCGTAAGCTTGACCTTCTCTGCGTTTATAACCACTATAAAATCACCTGTATCCAGGTGTGGGGTATAAATGGGTTTATGTTTACCCCTAAGCCTTGTGGCGATCTGGGTGGCCATACGACCAAGCACCTGATCTTTGGCATCTACCAGATACCATTTTTTCTCAATCTCGTTCACTTTGGGAAGCGGTGTTTTCATGATAATATAGTGTGCTCCTGTTGTCTTTAGAAAAAGCTGAAGGCCTTCTCAATATGAAAGGCATCAGGATTACTAAAAGATATAAGTCCCATTGTCAAGGACAAATCCTCTTAACGATATGAAAGTGAGGCCCTGTGAAAAAGACTATTTTGTTCGATAGGGGGAGGAGGGATTTGAAGGATACCTATGACGCCCTGCTGGCCATCTATACATTCTACGAGGATTTTACCGCCGACATCCCTGTTGCATGCAGATCTGGCTGCAATACCTGTTGCACCGCCAGTGTAACGGCCACTTCACTCGAAATAAACTATATGGTAAAAATGGCCGGGGTTTTCTCCACACCAGGGGTTGTAAACAGGATCTCCTCTTGCCTGAACGGACCCGTTTATCGCCCGGTCTCTACCATAAACCAAAGCGCCAGTCGATGTATGGCAGGCAGGGAACCGGCACCTGAACATGGCACGCACGGCCTGGGCAAGTGTCCCATGTTAAACAAAGAGGGACTTTGCAGTGTATATGCATTTCGCCCCTTTGCATGCCGGGCCATGTCTTCCGAATCGGCATGCAAAAAGGCCGGGGGTGCCTTCATGCAATCCTTCCTGATTACAATAAATCTTGTAATATACCAGATAATTGAACACATGGATAGAGGGGGACAATATGGCAACATGCTTGATCTTTTGATTGTCGGGATGAAAACCGGAGAAGGGATCATTAAAGGTGACCACATCCTGACGAATCAGGAATTGCCGGGTTTTATCATCCCGCCAGACGAGCTTCCAAGATTCAAATCGTTCATGCGCCGTCTCGTCCGTATGCCAGTCGGAAACCTGAAATTAGGGGACTATCTTCCCAAAGAGCCAAGAATCATATCCTGACCTTCACAATCAGGGCCTCCCCTTATCCGCCGTCTATGTTCCAAAAAGGCTTCTGACAGCAGACCCGTCAAGCTATCTTAACCAGCCTATCAAGGTAAGGGGGATATAAACCATGAACCAAAGCTCCAAAAAAAGCAACGGGCCCCTTGCAGGACGAAACCAAGGCAAGGATATCAATAAAGCCACCGGGATAGATGGGAACAAGACCCCTGCTACGAAGGGGGGGAGATGACGAAGCAGCTCTTGCACCCCCAAAAAGAACCAAGGCCCTTTTATGAGATGCGACGCCTGGCCTGGAAGGTCCATGGGGGCATGGACCGCGCACGAAAGGAGCAGGCTTGCTGCCAACATCAGCAGGAACAACCTGCCCTCCAAAACGACCCTTTTGGTATGGTACCAGGTACCAAGCATCCAGCACAAAATCGTCATCAGAAAATGAACAACATAGATACGGTTGACACCCTCAGAGGTGGTGGCGATAAGCAGGCGGTCGAGCCCATGCCCAACAAATGGAACATCCAGCATGAGGTGCCCAGCGATGGAACCAGCCGCCATGCCAGTTGCATCGTGTCGCAGAACATATCCTGAAAACAAGGCCAGAATCGCAAAAGGAACGGTGGCGCATGTTATGGCCCAGCGACGTCTTTTTCTGGCAGTTTCTGAGACCTTTGGCAGATCACCAATACGTCTCCATACGTGCAGGCACAACAGTATAACAAAGGCCTGACTCGACCAGAAATGTAGCGCCCTCCAGAATGCCCCAAAAGGAAGTACTGCCTCTATAGCAACGCTGGAAACAAATGGGATCGCAGCCTCATACTGATAGGCCACTACAAAACCTGAAAGGCCTGAAATTATCAGTGCACCAAGCGTAATTTGCCCGATGCTGCCGTTTCGGAATATCACAATAAAACCAGATAGCCTTTTTTATCTGCCAAGGTCTTGACAGTAAAACGTGTCAAATTTCTCTTGGCAGGGCCTGAAATATACCTGCCGTTCCAGGAAAACCGGCTCTGGTGACAAGGACAAAGGAAAATTCTCTCACCTTCCTGGTAATTAATCCGGCAACCAAGATGGGTGCAGGTACGGGAAACAGCCAAGGGTCCCCTTGGGGTATCGAAGAGTACAAACTCGGGTTCTACCAAAAACTGGCCAGCCTCGAGGATATCCCTGATATGAATCTTCCTTGGGGGGCGATAGCGTTTGGCCACGACGAATTTGAGGAAAGGGTAGGACAGACCGAGGGCAATACCCCAGATGCCGATATCTCTGAGGAACCGCCTGCGATTCATTTTCTGAATATTGAAAAGATGATGCTGAGCAGTATGCTCAAGATTATCGAAGTAGCCAGGGGAAAATAGAATGTAAAATTTCCACGCTTGATCACGATATCACCGGGAAGTCTCCCCAAAAGGGGAATCTTAGGAATCAACAACAATATAATGCCAATAATTGCCAGAAAAGCCCCAAAAAACAGTAAAATTTTTCCAAAATCTTGCAAGGGATTCATCACCACCAATTTATGTTTCGATGTGCCTAAGGATAAACCCCAAACCTTCTGCAACCCGCATCTGCCTGATGCCCATCTCCAGGGCATGAAGACACGGCCTGAAAAGATGGGATGTGTTTTCCGGAAAATTGAGTGAAGTTCCTGTACTTAGAGCTCCACTCAAGATCGTACGGTTTTTGGGCCAATTGCCCCCAACATTTATTTTCAAGGACAATCAGCGCTACGAAGCAAGTCACCCAACCTGTTGGCCCTTTTTAGATACCTTTCACGTTCACTGAACATACAGCCACAATAGGGTTGCCTGTAGATACCAAGCGCCTTCGCCATCTCAATTCCCTCTACCCATCCCTTGCGGAAGTCTTCATAAAAAAAATTGACCTTGAACCTGGCGGCCAATTCCTCCCCTACACCGTGTATCTTATCGTGCTGCTGATACCTGCTGTAGAGCAAGGTGGAACTAAAGGCATCAAAACCGCCGGCCACCGCCTCTCTTGCCGTTGCCTCAAGCCTCATGCGGTAACACCTTGGACAACGGTCCACAGGCAAACGGGCCGTCCCTATCACATCCATCCATTCATCCAGGCCGTAATCGGCCTGCCATCTTATCGAGAAATCAAGACGCCTGGAAACCTCCATCAATACATTGACCCTGCGCTCAAATTCCATGTATGGATGGATATTGGGGTTGAAGAAATAGCCGACCGGTTCCAATCCGTCCTTTCGTAACCGGGTTAAGGGATACAAGCTACACGGACCACAACATATATGTAGTAGCAGTTTCATTTGGCTCTATATTAAACATCTGCACCTTGAAGGTCAATCAGAGCCGCCCGTGGTATATCTCTCACTGATTATCCCTGTCCTGGTAAAAAAACGACCTGTGGTCTTCCCAGAACAGGATGTTTTTCCACCAGGACATCGGCATCAAAGACCTCCTTCAATACCTCGGGTGTCAGAACCTCCTCGGTCTTTCCCTGGGCCACTTGTATCCCGTCCTTAAGGAATATCAGCCGGTCAAGATAAAGCGCCGCCAGGTTGATATCGTGGAGCACGGCTATTACAGTCTGCCCCAGCTCCCTGTTTTCCCTTGCCAGGAGGTCAAATATCTGGATCTTGCGCCTTATGTCCAGGGCCGAGGTGGCCTCATCAAGAAAAAGGATATCGGGCGCCTGGGCAAAGGAACGTGCAAGTAATACGCCCTGGCTCTCTCCCCCTGAAAGCTCCCGGAAGGGCCGCATAGCCAGATGATCTATGCCGACCTTTATCATGGCATCACCAGCAAGTTGCCGATCCTTTCTGGTGTAACCACTCCATGGTTTGAGATGCGGATACCGCCCCATCAACACTACCTCCATCACAGGAAATGGAAAGGGAGAACCCGCATTCTGCGGAACCAGTGCGGACAATCTGGCCCTTTCCCTGTCGCTATAGTGCATTACGGGCCGTCCATTTATGATAATGCTCCCGTACCTGGGCGGCAAAAGTCCCATTGCAGAAAGGACCAGGGTGGTCTTCCCCGAGCCATTAGGGCCCAGGATACCCACCATTTCGCCCCGGTTTACCTCAAAGGATATATCCTGGAGTATCCTGCGATCACCATAGGTGACATCAAGATTTCGTATTTCTAACAAAGGCCTCAAGCTCAAAGCGAAAAATCCCTTGTCTTTTTACGTGAAAGTATATAGCAAAAAAACGGCCCCCCTATCAGGGTGGTCAGCACCCCCACGGGGAGCTCCTCGCCCTGGGGCAATATATTCTTGGCAAGTAGATCAGAAACAACCATGATTATCGCCCCTAGTATGGCAGAACTGGCAATGAGCGGGGCATGCCTGGGACCTTGCACCATCCTGACAAGATGTGGGACCACCAACCCCACAAATCCTATGACACCGCTTACAGAGACTGCCGCAGCCGTAACGAGGCAGGCTGCCACCAAAAGCACCATACGCACCCTGTCTACCGACACTCCCAAGTGCCTAGCCTCAAGCTCTCCCATGGCAAGGATATCCAGTTCCCTTGCAAATAGGAAAAAAAACGCCAATCCTGTAACGATATATGGCATGGCAAAAAACACATGGGGCCATCCCCGGCCAGAAAAGCTTCCCATCATCCAGAAAACGATGGCAGACAGGCTTTCCTCCTCCAGACTCTTCATTATACTGATTAATGCTGACAAGAAGGTACTTACTACTATCCCGGCAAGTATCATGGTGGCAGGTGCAAGCATTCCGTTTATCCTGGAGAGCCGTACCACTACAACCAGTGCCATGGCAGCGCCGACCATGCAAAAAATAGGCAAAAGACCGAGCCCTGCAAGGGAAAGGCCGCTTCCGATCCCAAGGAATATGGCCAAGGTACCGCCAAAGGCCGCACCGGTTGAGACCCCAAGGGTAAAAGGATCTGCAAGGGGATTCCTTAAAAGCCCCTGGAATACAGCGCCGGAAGTGGCCAGGGCAATCCCTACCAATGAGGCCAAAACGAGCCTGGAGAACCTTACGTCAAAAAGAATCGACTTTACAAAGGGATCAGTTTCCCTGTTAGATACGATTGCGGAACACAGGGCATGCCAAATCTGCTGCCACGAAACAGGATACCGGCCGTACCATAGCCCGAATACAATAACGAGCAGGTAAAGGAACGACAGACCCAACCAAACGGCCCTGAGGCTACTGGCATGAAAACGTATATGTAACCAGGAGGAACCCATGATAAGGGACATGATACTAAAGAACAGGAGCTATCGCAGGTTCTATCAAAATTTTTCTATAGACATGAAGACCCTCAGAGGGCTGGTCGAGCTGGCCAGGTTTTCGGCATCTGCCGGCAATTTCCAACCGCTGAAGTTCATATTGTCCTTCCGGGAGGACAGGAATCACACCATATTTAAACGGCTTTCATGGGCAGCCTATCTTAAAGACTGGCCAGGCCCGAGAGAAGGCGAAAGGCCTTCTGCCTACATAGTAATCCTCGGTGATACAAAGATATTCAAGGGTTTCAAATTCGATGCAGGCATAGCCGCCCAGAGCATCCTGCTTGGGGCAGTGGAGAAGGGCCTGGGTGGCTGTATACTGGCATCCATCGACAGGGATGGGCTGAGGCGGGACCTTGCAATAGACACCCGCTACGAGATATTGCTGGTAATCGCCCTGGGCCGCCCAAAAGAAAAGGTGGTCATTGAAGATATGGACCATGGTCAGGATATCAAGTACTGGAGGGATGAAAAAGGTGTTCATCACGTGCCCAAACGCCCTCTGGATGAATTAATTCTGGATATATAGCGTGGGCTTTCCCTGGCTTACCGGTATCAGGAGCTTTGTCACGAGCAGGCGTCTCATGGTCATGCTGCCCCTGGGCTTTGCATCCGGTCTGCCACTTGCGCTAACAGGTGGCACACTGCAGGCATGGCTTGCGGTTGAAAAGGTAAATATCGCCACCATAGGCCTGTTTTCCATGGTCGGCCTGCCCTATACCCTTAAATTCCTGTGGTCACCCCTGATGGACCGTTTCAGCCCCAGATGGCTGGGGCGACGCCGTGGATGGATGGCCATCATACAGATGATCCTGGCTGGCGGCATCTGCCTGATGGCCTCATTTTCCCCTGACAAGATGCCTGGGGCAATGGCAGCAGTTGCCCTCTTGGTGGCGGCCAGCTCGGCGTCACAGGATATAGTGATCGATGCATACCGGACGGATGTCCTTAAAAGCAGGGAGAGGGGGCTTGGTGCCGGACTGTCGGTTACAGGTTACAGGATCGCCATGTTGATTTCAGGGGCACTGGCCCTCATCATGGCAGATCGTATCGGATGGCACACCACCTACTTGATAATGGCCGGCATTATGGGATTCACCATTGTGTTTACCATAGTAGCGCCGGAAACATCATACTCACCCCAACCGACCGATATGGGCCAGGCGATTGCTGGCCCCTTGAGGGATTTCTTTTCAAGACCAGGGGCAATTCTTTTTCTGCTACTCGTAGTCCTCTATAAACTGGGGGATGCAACGGCGGGAACCCTTACCACAGCCTTCCTGATCGGCGGGGTGGGATTTAGCCCCACCGATGTGGGAACGATCAACAAGGGAATGGGGCTTGTAGCCACCCTTTTCGGGGCCGTGGCTGGCGGAAGTCTCATGACCAGGATGGGACTTTTCCGGTCCCTCATGTATTTTGGGATCCTCCAGGCCGTCTCCAATCTCTCCTTCATGGTCCTTGCATGGATTGGAAAGAGCTATCCTGCAATGATTAGCGCTGTCGCCTTTGAGAATATCTCCGGAGGCATGGGAACCGCGGCCTTCGTGGCCTTCCTTATGGCCCTGTGCCATAAAAAATATTCCGCCACCCAGTATGCCCTCCTGTCAGCCATTGCCGCACTAGGCAGGGTATTTGCCGGCCCACCTTCCGGATTCCTGGTGGCATCCATCGGATGGACGAAATTTTTCTTTGTAAGCGCCCTTGTGGCCCTTCCAGGCCTGTTTCTACTGGCATGGATGAAGATGCGCATAGAGTCGATGGAACGATCCTGAGCCCCCACACCCGCCCAATCCATCCTGGTGCAGTCACCCTTTACAAATGAATGGATGGATAGGCATGAATCTTTGAATTTAATCGTGTAAGATTGATCCAAAAAGACAAACAAAAAAGGCCCCAAAGGAGGTTTCATCATGGCTGATTGCCTGTTTTGTAAAATGGTAAAGGGAGAGATCAAACCTGATATCGTTTATGAAGACGAAGAGATCCTGGCCTTTCGTGACATATCTCCCCAGGCCCCGGTCCATATACTTGTCATACCCAAACAACACATCCCTACCCTGAACGACCTGGAGAAGGATCATGCTGAATTGATAGGAAAACTCTTTCTGGTGGCCAGCAAGGTGGCGGAAAAGGAAGGCGTTGCCCAGACAGGCTACAGGACGATAATAAATTGCAACCGTGATGCCGGCCAGGAGGTCTTTCACATACATCTGCACATGATAGGCGGCCGCAGCATGAAATGGCCTCCAGGTTGACCTGCTGGAATCATTTTGTTGAAGATATCAATACCGCTAAAGATGCTATATTCACGACAAACCTGTGCCTGCCAGATCGTTCGTGCGTATCCTCATACTGCCCTCCTGTCAAAGAACGTATCTTCCCACGGTAATTAATCCAGCTCGCAAGCTTACCAGAGATAAAAGGCAGAAGGGGCGCAGACGTAGCTTGGTGCTTCAATCCCCTGACAGCACAGCAGATCTTGGTGAAATTGCGAATCCCTTGCGGCTTCAAATGGCGAACAAATCTGATCGGATTTCAATGCACCATTTAGGTGAGTATTTATGCGCTTTAAAATACCCATAATCATTTTAAATAAAAGAAAAATTATTCTTGTCCGGTACTTGAAGTGCACGACTTGGGATTAATTGCCCTCCCGATATATGCCATGCACCCACAATTACCCATTCAGCTTCTGGCCCTGATGTCCGGACTCGTTCTGTTGGTTGGTGGAGCAGAATTTCTGGTCAAGGGGGCTACAAATCTGGCCAGGCACTTCGGCATCAATCCCCTGGTAATTGGACTTACGATTGTTGCCTTTGGCACTTCCGCACCTGAACTCGGGGTTTCATTGACAGCAGCGTTTCTGGGAAAATCAGATCTGTCCCTGGGAAATGTAGTAGGTAGCAATATTGCGAACACCTGTATGGTCCTGGGCCTGGGGGCCGCTATAAGGCCAGTAGAGGTCCGCATGCGTCTCCTCAGGATAGAGGTTCCCCTGCTTATTGGGGCCTCCGTGGTGATATGGGCCTGCGGTTTATGGGGTTATATAACAAGATCTACCGGGCTGATATTCTTTGTATCCTTTGCTGCATATTGTTGGCTCCTGTATGCCAAGAGCCATGAAGAGGCTTGTGGTATCAGGATCGAATTCGGGAAGGAAATCGATGGAAAGAATGCACTGGGACTGGACCTGGCCCTTGTGCTCGCAGGGCTCGTTGGCCTGGTCGCCGGATCGAAATTGTTGGTTTGGGGTGCGGTCGCTCTGGCCCATTCCATCGGGATATCCGAATTGACCATCGGGCTTACACTGACGGCGGTTGGAACCTCTCTGCCAGAGATGGCGACGACGATCTCTGCGGCAAGGAGAAGGCAGGGGGACTTGATTCTTGGCAACGTGGTAGGTAGTAACCTGGCTAACATACTCGGCGTGCTTGGAATAACAGCCATTTTTAGGCCCTTGGCAGTAAGCTCAATGGCATTGAACAGGGATATCCCTGTCATGGTAGGTTTGAGCGTGGTAATGTTGATAATCATGAAGACCGGCAAGACAATCTCGCGTAAGGAGGGAGCGATACTACTTTTTCTCTATGGTATCTACGTGCTGGATTTGTATGTGCAACATTCCTAACTGTTGCGATAAAAAATGATCTTGTTACACATTCAAAGCGCATAATACGGGACAGGTGGGTACAACATGAAAGACCATCAAAGATTGAGGCGATTGATATCCCTTCTAAAAACCGGCTCTCACCGGGAAACCCTCAAAACTGCACTTTTGGCGGCCCTTGAGGCCGGGTACATCTTGAGAAGGCTCTTCGACAAGCCTCATGAGATACGATACAAAGGGGACATAGATCTGGTTACCGAAGCCGACATCGCTTCTGAAGAGGCTGTCCTGAAGGTCCTAAAGGATGCCATGGGCCCAGATGTCTCCATCCTCGCCGAGGAATCAGGAGGGAACAGCGACATCTCTGGCCCCTTATGGATTGTCGATCCATTAGACGGTACCACCAATTTTGCCCATGGATTTCCATTCTTTGGAGTATCCATATGTTACGGCACCCAAGAGGGCACGACATTCAGTCCACTCCTCGGTACAATATATTGTCCCATGCAAGACGAATTGTTTTGGGCCGTTAAAGATGTTGGTGCCTGGCTCAATGAACGTTCCCTCTCGGTAAGCCAGGAGAATAGGCTTTCAAGGTCGCTTGTGGCCACAGGCTTCCCCTATGATGTACACAGGAAGCCATCCCTTGTTCTGCATGCCCTCGAGACGGTGCTTACCAGGGTACAGGGTGTGAGGAGGGCAGGGGCCGCGGCCGTGGATCTTGCCTATCTTGCCGCTGGACGCTTTGATGCCTTTTGGGAGATGAAATTGAAACCATGGGATACAGCCGCCGGGATGTTGATAGTTTCAGAAGCTGGTGGCAACGTGACGGATTTTATGGGTGAACCATATTCACCATTTTTGCCAGAAATTCTTGCCACTAATGGCTTTATACACGAACAGATGTGTATCTTACTGAACCCGTTCAGCAGCAGGAACCAACCATGACTACTTATCGGTTTATCAAGTGCCCTGGATGCGGAAAGGGGATAAGGATATATGCCAATCCAATCCCTACAGTTGATATCATCATCGAAATCAACCGTGGAATAGTCCTCATAAACAGGAAAAACCCCCCTTATGGATGGGCCTTACCAGGCGGTTTTGTGGATTATGGTGAAAGTCTGGAAGAGGCGGCCGTGAGGGAGGCCATGGAGGAAACAACGCTCTCTGTAAATCTCAGCCATCAACTTGGAACATACTCTGCTCCTCAACGCGATCCAAGGCAGCACAGCATCAGTACCGTATTTATTGCAAGTGCTTCGGGGAGCCCGAGGGGAAACGACGATGCACAGGAAGCCGTGATCGTTTCCCTGGATCGCCTGCCCAAAGACCTTGCCTTTGACCACGGGAAAATCCTTGAGGATTACCTTGCGTTCAAGAAAGGTGAACGATCCGCATGCCCGGTCAATTGCACTGATTAAGACGGGGCATAAAGAGGAACAAGGCAGATGGGTCAATGACTGCCTTGCCTGGCATAGACTACCACCCTGTTGCCACCGGCCTTTTTTGCAGCGTACATAGCCTCGTCCGCTCTCTGGACCAGGATATTGACCAGATCGCCCTGCCCTGTCTCGTCCTTGTCAAAGGATGCCACGCCGATACTCAAACTGGTCCCCTCAACCTTTTCCTTCAGATAGTTCAATCGTACACGCTCAGCTATGTGCTCGGCCTGTTCCAGGGTTGCCTGGGGAATAATTATCGCGAATTCATCACCACCATACCTGAAAACGGTATCCACGTAATTTCTTGTCGATCTTTTCAAGACCCTTGCCAGGATCCTGAGTATTTCGTCACCTGCCCTGTGACCTTTCATGTCATTGATATGTTTAAAATTATCAAGGTCCAACATTATCAAGAACAATGGATAGCATTGTCTGGTAGCCCTTTCGATCTCCTCTTTGATCCTCTGATCAAAAAAACGCCTGTTATAAAGATCCGTGAGGCAATCCCTGACAGAAAGCCGCATCAAACGGGCCCTGAGATTCCTTTCCCGTATGATCCTGTTCAACTTGGCCTCGATTTCATCCAGATTGAAAGGCTTCTGGACGAAGTCACTGGCGCCAGCCCTTATCACATCGGTATAACTGAATTTTCTGCTATACCCGGTAATTACGATTACGTCGGTATCCGTCCACTTTTGTTTTACCCTCTTGATCAACTGGATGCCATCAAGCCTTGGCATACGCAGGTCGGTAATGATGATCGTGCTTGGCGCCCTTTCCAGCATCTCCAAGGCCTCAATGCCATCCCGTGCTGCCCTGAATTGATACCCAAGATGGGTCATGAATTGAGACAGCAGTGACAGAATCGAGGGATCATCGTCCACTATCAGGATTCTTTGGGGTTCCAGCGGACCGTTGTCGTACATGGATCTGCTTCTTTCGGGAGGGGATTCAATTCGTTCGGTCATGTTAAGGGATGCTGTTTTTTTACCGTGAAGATACATCCTGTCCTTGGGCCGTGTCTTCATGGCCTTTAGACGGCGTCAAAGGTACGAGCCGCCGAATATTCATATGTTATTGTCCCACAGGTGTGTAAATCCGTATAGGGGAAAAAAGAATTGCGTTGGCCGTTTCATCCGATAACGATAGAAAAAACATGGCCATAATGGCCTAACAAGTGTATACAATTTAATGTTCGGGCACAAGCATATGTATTTTGAAACCGTAAGCAGTCTTTGTTGAAAAATCTTACCATGAAAACAGCCCCCCCTCCATCGGGACGGTATTTATTTTTTTTCTTCATGGCCAACGGGTGTATGACAGGATGAAAGTACGTCTACACCCTTCGCCTTGCACTTTAATAAATTTACCAGCTGCATGATTTGAGAGTGACCCTTGCTTTTGTGCCGGCACGTATCTTATTGAGTAATTGGTCCGAACGGGGGGCTCCCCCCTTTTAAGAAGTTTGGCGTATGGGACGAAGTAGCTATTAGATATGGTCCTGATTGACGTGGAGATACAGTCCAAGCATAGGCTATGTGTTTTCATGCCCTGGGGTGTGACGTCAAGGGTATGGGCCGCATGAAGGTTTACTCGTTGGTTGATTTTACCATTATGCTTTGATAAAGAAAAAGTAGACGAAATCCATTGAAAAAACTTCTTACAATGAAAATACATCCTCCATACAGGCTGCATTTCCGTATCCATAGGGATACAGGTCAGGCATACGGGCCTGCATGAAGATTTGAATCAAAGAACGGATGGAACTAATAGTCGGCAAAAGCCCTGTAATAGAGCGTTTGAAGGAACTGGTCAACCAGGTGGTTGATACAGATCTAAACGTCCTCATTTGTGGCGAAAGCGGGGTGGGAAAGGACCTTGTGGCCCAGACCCTCCACTACAAATCCAAACGTGGAAAAGGAAGACTTGTAAAGGTCAACTGTGCAGCCTTACCAGGCGAACTTTTGGAAAGCGAACTGTTCGGCTACGAACGTGGTGCCTTTACCGGGGCGGTGGATGCCAAAAAAGGGAAATTTGAATTAGCTAGCGGTGGCACCATCTTTCTAGATGAAATCGGTGACATGTCCATAGCTTTGCAGGCAAAGCTTCTACAGGTATTACAGGATGGGGCCTTCTCCAGGGTTGGAGGAGTCAAAGACGTATCCGTGGATGTGTGGGTAATATCGGCCACAAATCACGACCTCGAGCTAGATGTGCAAAATGGAAATTTCAGGGAGGATCTTTTTTATAGGCTAAATATCATAAAAATAATTGTGCCACCCCTGAGAGACAGGAAAGAGGACCTGCCCATCCTGATAACGCATTTTCTCGAAAAGCATGGCCGCCTATTGGGGAAAAAAAATGTATCTATACCAGAAGAACTGCTTGATATATTTAAAAGGTATCATTGGCCTGGAAACGTGCGGGAATTGGAAAACTATATCAGAAGATTTATGGTAATTGGTGAGGCAGCCCCTATCATTACAGAAATTTCCCAACGCATGGCCAGGTCCTCCGAATCGTTTGTGGAACCAGGGAGCTGGCAACCCGACGATGCCTTGATAGATTCTGTCATTGCTGGATGCAGAACAGAGGTAAAGGAGAAGTTCCCGCCGCTAAAGGAAATAAGCAAAAAATATCTGGCAAAGATAGAAAAGATCGTTATCGAAGAGGCACTGAAGCGCGCATGGGGTAATCGCAGAGAGGCCGCAGAGCTTTTACAAATAAGTTATAAGGCATTGTCCTACAAGATCAAGAATTGTGGCGTCGAGATGCCCTCGGATATCGAATCAGGGGCACCTTCACATATCTCCCTCTCAGACAAGAAGAGGTAGTTAGAGGAAAATCTTTTCCGATGATTCCTGGAAATTTTTTCCAAGAAAAGGAAATGTTTTTCTTTAAATTCCATCTCGTTCCATATTTTTCGGATATCTCATTCAATTTGCCCCTCTTTTTGCAAATGAATTATGGTTCACTATTTGCAATAGGTCACTATACTAGAAATAAGCTGGGTAGAAGCCTGAATCGTCCCTGCTTTTACCACCTTAAGGATCATCTTGTGCCAAATTCTGCTAAGCTGCATAAGCTTTTGTACAATCAGCATCATCGATGTTAGTCCCCAAGCTTGAAGATACCGACTTGCCAGGAGAGAACGTGAACAGCTCAATCCCCCAGACAGATCGACGTAAAAACATACGCCTACCGATCAAAAAGGCCTTAAATTTAAAAATGGCCATGGCTACGTCCCCCCTGGCAGTTGAGACCATTGACATGAATCCATACGGCGTACAGATTGAAACACTTTTGCCTATCGATGTGGGTGGAATCGTTGAAATTTGGCCTAAGAACAGAAATGGAGTCAAGGACCTTGCCATAAAGGGAGAAATAAGGTGGGCCATACAGACAGATAAGGCATACAGGTCTGGCATTTCCTTTTACCGACGGGTCGATTGGCCAATCTTTCTGTCAGAGATTTCCTCTTCCTTTGAAAAGGGACTGTCAGCCCCTGCATTTCTTGAGACATTGATCACCAAATTCGATGAAGGGATGATAGTACTGGACCATGAAGCCAATATTATCGCGGCCAATGCATGTTGCCTACCATTCATTCCGAAGGGTATACGGAACCTGAAGGGCCTGAACTTTTCTGAATTGGATTCCTCACTGAATGTGCCCATAAAAAATGGGCCCCTTGGAGAATTGGTGACCAAGGCATTAACCGGGAATACACCCTTTCGATTTACGTCGATTCCAATCAAACATCCTGAAACCCAAGAGATACGAAGTTATAACATCAGGTTGGAGCCGTTGACATTCCCTAGCGGTCGGAAGGGTCTGGTCATACATACCAGGGACGTCACTGCACTCGTCCAGCTAAAAAAGAGAAAAAGATTAAGGGATGAAAATGCAGAATTAAAATACAGTTACCTGACCCTGGGTCAACTGTTCGATAATCTACTTGAAGATATAATCAATCCACTGTCAGCCGTGGTAGGCAGGCTTGATCTGATGGCAATGAAAATGGCCGCCCTTGAAGGACGTTCTGCGGAAAGGGACGAAATAGAGGCCTGGAAATCGGACCTGGAAGAGGTGCAAGGCATACTTGGACAGGTCTCGGATTTTTGCAGGGCTGCGGCCAGAAGGAGGGAAAGGGATGGAGGATTCGGAGTGTCGATCCTGTCCCTCAACAACCTCATCACTGACGAATTAAACGCATTGAGCCTGCACTCATCCTTCAAAAATATAGAAAAAAGGCTGTCGCTTTCCCCCAAACTCCCTTTGATAAAGGCAGATTATGCCGATTGGGCAAATGCCATCGTAGCGCTGTGCCAGGCAGCGGCAAGGCAAATGGTTTACCTGGATCACAGGTTGCTGACCATTTCGACCTCTGTACAGGGGAATAAACTGGAAATCACTATCACCCACAACGGCAAGGCCCTAAGACTCCCCCTGGAAAACGATCCAGCCCTTGCAATATTAGGTCTTTTGCAAAAAAAATATGGTGTAACCGTATCCATTTCCGGATCGACGGGCTCGCAGGCAATTACATTAGAATATCGCATGTCGGACAGGAAAGGCCGGGCACATGCAATCCAGTCAGAGACGACCAATGCCTTGATAGTGGATTGAGCAGAAACCCGAGACCGGAGTGCGACGTCTAAGGACTAGATAAGAACAGCGTGTCACGACATCAGGTTTCACGCTTCTGCAAGTGCCTTTTAACTGAATCCTTCAAGTCGTCGAGATTGAATGACTTTACGATGTAGTCATCCGATGCCCACGAGGCAAGATCTTGTTTATACTCGGGATAGGCTGAACTCAAAATCACTGGCACGCTGGGCCTTTTCTGTTTCATCTGGCGCAGGACCTCTATTCCATCCATTTCCGGCATGTTGATATCCAGAATAACGAGATCGGGGCTAGCTTCATCAAAAAGCTTGAGCGCATCCTCGCCGTTCAAGGCGGAAAGCACCTCGTATCCCTCTTCTTCCAACTCCTCTTTATAGAGCAAATGAATACTTTCTTCATCATCAACCACCAGTATCTTCTTTTTTGGATCGCTCATATCCCCTCCTTTTCATGTTGTCCGTAAAAATCGAGTTGTTGAACCGGCCCAAGTAAACATCTTGAAAGCCCCCCCTTAATATTCATCAAGTTCGATTTCTCTCAAGAAACGCGCGGCCTCTTCGGGAGGGGTTGGATTGATGTAAAATCCCGTTCCCCATTCAAACCCTGCTATCATGGTAAGCTTTGGCATTATTTCAATATGCCAATGAAAGTGCTCAAGAGACGAGCTGTGGAGAGGTGCTGTATGAAGCATATAGTTATATGACACAAATGGTAAGGCATTGTTCAGGCGGCGCATGGTTTCAGAAAAGAGATACGTGAGCATCTCAAACTGTCTTTCATCCATGGAAACAAACTGAGACTGATGCCTCTTGGGCAACACCCACATCTCAAACGGTGCCCTCGGAGCAAAGGGACAGATCGTTATGAACTCACTGTTTTCACAGACGATTCTCATGTTTTGGGAACGTTCCTGCCTTATGATATCGCAAAAAACACAGCGATCCTTATAATCGAAGTATCTTAAACAACCGTTTATTTCCTCTTGGATCCGGTGGGGAACAACCGGCAAGGCGATCAACTGGGAGTGGGAATGCTCGAGGGATGCCCCGGCGGAACGACCGTAATTCTTGAAAATCATGACGAACTTGAAACGGGAATCCCTTGCAAGATCCACCATCCGATCACGATAGGCCCTGAAAATCAGGCCCATCTGTTCATATTCCATCGTGGGAAGGGTTTCGTAATGATCAGGGGTCTCTACAATTACCTCATGGGCACCTATTCCGTTCATCTTGTCATAGATACCCTCTCCCCTTTTGTCCAATTCACCTTCGATTACGAGGGCAGGATATTTGTTTGGAACCACCCGAAGCTTCCATCCAGGGGTATTAGGCATATCAGATGAACGGCCATAGGCCAATATTTCAGGGGGAGTATTCTGCTCATGTCCAGGACATAGGGGACAATATCCCCCTTTGGTCTTATCTTGTTCTATAACAAAATCATAAGGGCGTTTGCCTCGTTCCTTGGCAATTATCACCCATCTTCCAATTATTGGATCTCGTCGAAGCTCGGACAAGAGGTCATCCCTTTAGTTAAAAACCCTTCATTCCTGCATAGAGAAAAAACAGTTGACATATGACATCATCCCCCCCTGGCCTTTTCTTCCCTTTCCTGCTTCGACTTGCATTCAATGCATAGGGTAGTTACAGGTCTTGCCTCCAGGCGTTTTGTACCTATATCCTCTCCACATTCCTCGCATATGCCATAACTGCCATCGTCTATCCGCTCTAAGGCAGTTTTGATCTTCTTTATAAGTTTTCTTTCCCTGTCCCTTATACGTAATTCAAAATTCCTGTCGGATTCAATAGAGGCACGGTCCGTTGGATCTGGAAAATGGTCAGAAAGTTCCGTCATATCCTCCAAGGTCCGGCCTGCCTCGTTCAACAGGTCATCCAGTTTATCCTGAAGCAGTTTTCTAAAATACTCAAGCTGAGCCTGATCCATCAAAATGCTCCTCCTGCATCACTCTTTTCCATGTACCACTTTTGCCGCCTGTTTTGTATTCCAGGTGTATATCTTCTATTTTCATCCCCTTATCTATCGCCTTACACATATCGTAGATGGTAAGGGCCGCAATGGAGACAGCAGTAAGCGCCTCCATCTCAACGCCTGTCTTGCCATGAACCTTGACCGTTGAGACTATTTCTACACCAAATGCCTCTGGATCCGGGAAAAATTCTATCTCCATCCCTTCCAGGGGAAGGGGGTGGCACAGGGGTATCAGGGAATCCACCTTTTTTGCAGCCATTATCCCTGCTATCCTGGCTACCGCCAAGACATCCCCCTTGGGGATCTTGCCATCCATCATCAGAGAAAATGCCCTGGGTCCAATTAATATCTTCCCCCTGGCAGTAGCTATCCTGGCAGACTCAACCTTGGCACTGACATCCACCATCCTGGCATGGCCTTTTTCGTCCAGGTGCGAGAAGGTCTTACTCATAAGGTCTTGTCAGAAACGGAATCATGTAATCCGTTTTTTTTAAAGAGTTTCTTGAAAAATCCGCCATCTTCATTTTTCCCCCGTTCAAGCTCAGCGAATTCTTCCAAAAGTTCCTTTTGCCTGTCCGTAAGTTTGGTTGGTGTGACGAGCTTGATTTCAATCAACTGGTCACCTGGGCTAAACCCCCGCAGGTCTGGAAATCCCTTGCCCTTGAGCCTGAAGATTTCTCCACCCTGGGTTCCCGCTGGGATATCCATGGGTTGTGGACCATCCAATGTGGGAATTTCCACCCTTGCTCCAAGAGCAGCCTGTACTATAGAGATCGGCACGGTGCAGTATATATCTTTACCACGTCTTTCGAAAATTTCGTGGGGTTCCACGTGGAGCACTATAAAAAGATCCCCTCGAGGGCCACCCCTGAGACCGGCTTCCCCTTCTCCTCTAAGTCGCAACCGGGAACCGCTATCAACCCCGGCAGGAATACGCACCTTGACCTTGCGCCTCATACCGATCCTGCCCTGGCCGTTACATTTCTTGCAAGGATTTGCAATTACGGTACCCTGGCCACCGCAATGTGGACATATGGTAGAGACGCGGAAGAACCCCTCGGTCCTGACCACCTGGCCGCGTCCATGACACGTAGGACACGTCATGGGATGGCTGCCAGGCATGGCACCCGAACCATGACATTCAGGGCACTCTTCCATTCGATTTATCTCTATCTCGGTCTCTGTGCCCTTTGCCGCATTTTCAAAGGATATGGCCAGGTCATACCTCAAATCAGCGCCAGGGGTGGGTCCCATTGGAGAACGCGACCGTCCCCTACCACTGCTGAAACCAAACAGATCCTCAAACAGGTCACTAAATGAGCTAAAGATGTCTTCATAACCCGAAAAACCCCTGAAACCGCTGCCTGCAACCCCCTCGTGGCCGTGCAGATCGTACAGTTCCCGTTTCTGGGGGTCTCTCAATACCTCATATGCCTCAGCAGCCTCCTTGAAGCGCTCCTCCGCGGCCTTATCACCCGGATTTCGATCCGGATGATACTTGAGCGCAAGTCGTCTATAGGCCTTCTTGATTTCCTCAACAGAGGCCTGCCTGGATACCCCTAGTATCTCGTAGTAGTCTCTTTTCATCCCGTTATACCGTCAACAGATCCTGGTTGGACTTTCTTACACTCAATATTGAGAACGTGCCTTCACTTCAACGCAAGATCAATTACACTCCCTCCAGGAATATACACGCTGGTTACCAGTTGTGACCCCTTCGCCGCAAGGTACCCCTATGTAACCTTTGCCTTGCAGCCATGACAAATCTTCGAGCCACATGGCTGGATCAATATTTGCCCTCGGCATTTTCGTTTGCATCGGTATGGAGGGCCTGGAAAATTCTCTGCTCTTCGGCCTCCCTGGCAAGCTGTTCGAGATTATCAAACGTGACCTTGCCTGCTGCTATCTCCCTGAGTGCCTGCACTATTTCCTTGTTCTTACACCTAACAAGGGGCTTGGCCCCCTTTCTTAACTGCTTGACCCGTTCAATTGCAAGATGAACCAATGCAAACCTGTTGGGAACCTTTGTCAGGCAATCTTCCACAGTAACTCTAGCCACTTTGAATCCTCCAAGATTTTGGATTAATTTTACATCATTGTCCTGCCCCGGCAGGGATCCATCCCGCATATAAAAGCAGCACCTCCATCTGGATACGTTCCCAGATAAACGCCTTATGCGGTCTGCAACCGACGCCACATACTCAGGTCTGAAAAGAGCGCCCAGATGAATAAGGGATTTATCAGGTAACCTTCATGCGCGCCCGCATCTTTACGCTGCACCCGGGGCATAAAAACACAACCTCTGATGGAGTGTACATCTTCACGATAAAAAATAACTATCCCGGAAAAAAAATAAAGGGTTTTCAGAAACTAGAAAAATTAGCATTATAAATGTGCGTGTGTGGATATGCAATCCTTATTCCTGATCCAACATTACAGATGGCCTGTACTGGGAGTATTCCCTATACCCTTGATACCGCATCCCAGGGAATAAAAGGTACGACCAGGGGGTAGAATTTTCGTGGTAAACAGCGGGTCATTCGATAAACTAATGGCGTATTATGTAATTTGGAAGTATAAAAATAAATCTTTCATGAAGTTAGCGCTCATAATCTACTGCCTGATCTGCACCCTGTTCTTTTCTAATTGCCTCATCTATGCCAGCGAGGGAACGCAGGGAAGTAATGTGGTTAAAAGTGGCTCCAGATTGAAAACCGAGATAATGGTGCCCTCCTGGCAACTCGTCTGGGACAAAGCGCGTCAGATGGCAGCCAGTTCCGATAAAGGCGGCGCTATTGCCCTCTACGACACCCTGCTTAAAGAACGGCCAGGTCTGGTGGAAGCCCGCCTGGAATTTGCCAGGCTATTGATGGAATCAAAGGATTATGCCAAGGCATCAAAGGAATTAGAGCGCGTAGTAGAGGCGCGGCCCCATGATCTTACGCCACTCTACATGTTCATCCAGGCGTTGTCCCTTTCCAATCAATGCTCCAGGGCTGCATCGGCCTACTTGAGGCTTCTCCGAAGGGCACCATTATTGGAAAACAATGGAACGGAAGATCTGGAAACAAGAGGATTTTCGAATAGCTCTGGACAAATCGAATTTTCTGACCTGCTCACCTCTATAGGTAAATGCTTCCAATCCATTGGCCACCCGGAAGAGGCGGTTCCCTATTTCGAAGCGGTTATTTCCTTATCCTCTCCCCAAGACAGCACAATGCAACTGGATCTTATCAAGATATTAATGCAATCGCACAATTACACCAAGGCGATAAGATATTTCAAGAAACTTTATGCATACCATAAAAACGATCCAGCATTTCTATATGATTATTCAAGGGCATTGTGGGCAACAGGGGATTACCAACGTGCTGAAGCAATACTCCGCCGGCTTTTATCAGAATACCTGCCTGAACGCCCAGTAAAGGGCAGCAAGAAGATTCCAGGCATTGGCTTGAGTCACGACAGGGTCCTATGGGCAGAAAATTCCCTATTGCAATTGTTGCTTATGCGTGGACATATCGGCGCGGCCATTGAATTCCTCCAGGGCCTGGAGAGGAAGGACGGCATGCTCGACAATGACATGTTAGCCGCCCTGGGACGCCTGTATTTTGCTGATCAAAGATACTTGGATGCCGCGACTGTCTTTAGAAAGATAGAGAAAACAGACGCCGACAATACCGAGGCGTTGCGGTTTCTGGGACGAATATATATGAAGCTTCAATTTTATAGGGACGCCGTTGGCATATACGAAAGTCTCTATTTCCTGGAACCCTCTAGGGAAAATCTGGACTTATTACTGACAGCCTCTATATGCTATGGGAGGCCTGAAACATTGAGGGATCTATTGACCAGATTGCTACCGGGCTTCTCGGATACAGGGTTCAGGGCACTGGAGGAGAGACTTGCCATCACTGTCGGGCCCGTACCCCTCCGGTTCATTGGACAGTGTATGCAAAGGCCCTTGAACTGTATCGCCGACGACACGAACCTGGGACTGCTCGAGGCGGCACTTCTTATATTGGGGAACAAAAAAGATGATGCCTTGGATATCATGAAAAGAATTGAGGGGCAAGGACTCGTGGGCCTGGATGAAAGAACGGAGACAAGAAATCTTCTGCAGATAGTAGCTAGCGGGCTCGATACCGGCAACGGGTTGCTGCTGGTAAGACGCCTGATCTCAATCCAGGCCAGCCGTGATCCAAGATGGTGGTATCTTGACTGGCTCATTGATAGTTACAAGAGACAAAACAGGTTCGACAAGGCCATGGAGTGGGCAAAAAAAGGGCTTGACCTTTTCCCGGATTCTTTTCGGGTACGATCTGAACTAGCTGATATTGCACTGGATCAATTAGAAACCCATGCTTCAAACCGTAGTGAGGGACTTTATGCGGCAATTGCAGGGCTCAATGCCACAAAGGCATCCAACACGTGGATCAAGGGAAAACAGGAATACCTGTTGGGTAGATTTTATTTGCTTGGAGGAAGATATGGAAAGTCCTTGAAAGAATTCAACAAAATTCTTCTATGGGCACCTAATCATGTAGAAGTGCACAGGCAATTGATGAGGCTTGACTTGGCAATGGGATTGGCGCCAGAGGCGGCAGCTGAAAAAGAGGGCCTGATGGCAGTGACAGGCAGGGCAGTTACCGAAACACAATGGCCTGCCCTGATAAATGGAGACGATATCCTTCCTGCACCGGGAATATACGTTTCTAAGAGGAAATTCCCAAAGAATCTGCACCCCCGTGAGGATATCATCTGTTCCCCATTCTGTTATTCAAAGTCGGAGGCTTGCCAGATATATCTGGCTCTCGGCTTTCAGAATGAAAACGATATACCAGAGGCCATATCCACCTGGGAGGCATTCTTGAAGAGGCATCCATATTACTGGCCAGCCTATGAATATCTTGATGATCTGCATAAAGGCTACGGGAATACGAGACAACTCCGCACCATAAAAAAGAGGGCCTGTAAATATGCCAAGCGGTTTCTGACAAATCCCTGTGGTAAAATACCGTATGATTCGGCCTGGGGGAAATATTATAGAGAGGCCATGAAAGATAGAGAGGCCGAATTTTGTATGTAGAATTACAAAAAAATCCCCTCTTGCAGGGTGCAAAACTTGCTTTTTCTCGTTGTAATGTATAGAAAAGGGTGTCGTATATTGTATTATCAAGAAGTTCAGGGACTAAGGTGCTTTCTTGGAAAACCGGTAAGGAGAGAAGGTTTTTATGAATATATTGGTCACGGGTGGAGCTGGATTCATAGGCTCAAATCTATGTGATAGTCTCATAGAAAAAGGACACAATGTGTCGGTTATCGATGATCTATCCACCGGTTTTTTGGAAAACATTATCCATCTTCAGGGACATCCCGGTTTTAAATATACCAATGACACCATCCTGAACGCCTCGGTAATGGAGGAACTCGTTGCCGAAAGTGATGCAATCATTCATCTGGCCGCAGCGGTAGGTGTGAAATACGTAATAGAAAACCCGCTTGCATCCATGGAAACCAACATCCGAGGCACAGAGATAGCACTCCAGTTGGCCAACAAGTACAAAAAAAGGATATTGGTCGCCTCGACCTCTGAGGTCTACGGTAAGCATACCCATGCCCCCCTTAAGGAAGATGACAACCTCATATATGGACCACCCAGTACCATGCGTTGGAGCTACGCCGCTGCAAAACTAGTGGATGAATTTGCCGCCATTGCATATCATCGTACCAAGAAATTGGACACGATCATATTCCGGTGTTTCAATACCATAGGGCCCAGACAAACGGGCCTTTATGGCATGGTGGTACCAAGATTTATTCAACAGGCCCTCAGGGATGATCCAATAACCGTATATGGCGACGGTCAACAGACCAGGACATTTACCTATGTTGGCGACGTAGTTGAGGCGATCATCAGGCTTTTGTCCTGTCCCCACGGTTCCGGAGAGGTGGTCAATATCGGGGTAATGGAGGAAATAACTATTGCGGAGCTTGCGGAAAAGATAAAAATATTGACCTCCAGTCGTTCAGAGATCGTTTTTATCCCTTACAACCAGGCCTACGGCAAGGATTTCGAAGACATGATGCGGCGTGTGCCCTCCCTTGAAAAACTGAACGCACTGATAGGTTATGTTCCTGAAACCCCACTTGATGATATTCTTGTAAAGACTATAGAGTATTTCAGGGCTAAAACCACCTAGGTCCGGTCCACATGACTCCAATCTTCCTGGAAATAGGCCTGCCTATCCTCTTTTCTTTGAGCCTGAGTGCCTGCCTGACCCCTTGTGTAACTTGGCTGTCAAGGCATACGGGGATGATCGCCCAACCCAGACAGGACAGATGGCACAGGCAACCAACCGCACTTCTTGGCGGTATTGCGATCTTTTTTTCCTTCCTGATCCCACTCTTTTTCTTTGGAAGCCTCTCTGCACATATCTGGATACTGGCCGCAGGCGCCGGGGCCATGTTCATACTTGGTCTATATGATGACCTCAGAGAAATGGCACCCCAGAGCAAGTTTGCCGCACAACTTGTAATCGCCTGTATAGTGGTAGCAGCGGGAATTAGAATCCATGGGCTGACCTCACCCGCCGTATCGGTTTTACTCACTATTTTTTGGCTTGTTTCCATTACCAATGCCATAAACATCCTGGACAACATGGACGGCCTTGCAGCAGGAATCTCCCTGGTAGCCGCCTGTTCCATGTGCGCCTTCAGCCATATCCACCACATCCCAGACCTTGCCATCCTCTCTGCCCTGTTGATCGGGGCATCCGCAGGCTTCTGGATATACAACTTCAATCCTGCCAGGATATTCATGGGGGATTGCGGAAGCCTGTTCCTTGGATTCATCCTGGGAGGGCTTACGGTCCTGGGTACATGGCAGGGCGGTCAGGCAGGCAGTAGAGAGCCCCAGTACGCCGGGGTCTCCAACCTGATCTTGACCCTGGTGGTCCCGGTAACGGTTTTGATCATACCCATTTTTGACACGGCATTGGTATCCTTTACAAGGACCCAGGCAGGCCGTCCCATATCCCAGGGTGGGAGGGACCACACATCGCATCGCCTGGTGCTTCTGGGATATTCGGAGACAAGAACGGTTTTGACCCTTATGTCACTGTCCGCAGCTATTTCCACCGGGGTTTTATATCTTTCTGGCCACAGTCAACAGGGGGTATTGGTAATCGTCAGTATAGCCACCATAATCGCCATGTTTTTTGGAACCTTTTTATCAAACCTGGATGGCGAAATCTACGGCGCAGGAAACGATGGCCAAAAAAACAGGAGGGCATCCGTATTGTCCGTAATGATGAACAAGAAACAGATCCTTCAACTTGCCGTGGATATTGCCCTGATAACAGCGGCATATGTGTCGTCATATCTACTGAAGTTTGATGGACAGATTACCCCGTTCAGCCAACATCTAATAGAGGAAACCCTGCCTTTCATAATACTGGTCAAGGTCTTTTGTTTTTGGGCCTACGGGCTCTATCGTGGCCAGTGGCGATATGTAAGCGTGGAAGATCTTTGGCAGATACTCAAGGCTGTTGGGTCAAGTTCAACCATTATCCTTGTTGCTCTACTTTTTTTGGTCAGGTTTCAGGGATTTTCAAGGGTGGTATTCGTCAACGATGCCCTGCTGACCCTGGTCTTCATCGGTGGGACACGATTGCTCCTAAGGCTATTCAGGGAATATTTTTCCCAGCAGGCAGAAAGAAGGCACACCATTCCGGTGGTGATTGTAGGGGCTGGAGATGGTGGAGATCTACTCCTCAGAGAACTCCGAAAACGGAAGGACCACGATTTTTTACCCATCGGTTTCATAGATGACGATCCTGCAAAAAAAGGGCAGATTATCCATGGAATAAAGGTAATTGGAGACCGGTCGGCCCTGCCCAGGGTAATAAAGAAAAATGGCATAAGGGCAGTCTTCATCTCGATCCTGTCCGCATCTGACACCCAGCTCAAGGGCATATTTGATATATGCAAGAGGGAAGGGGTGATATGCCATAAGATACGTCCCCTCATTCCCGTGGATATTGGCTCCCTCGATAAAAGAGAAAGGCATACGACACCAAGGAATGCCATTTCCAGAAAAAATTCAAAGATAATAAGATTGAACATAGATGCCAGGAGACGCAGATGAAAGAAAAACGTCTTTCCAAGTCCGAATGGAAGCAGCTCGAAAAGGACCTGCTAAGGGAAAGAAAACCGGTATGGCCACGCCTCAAGGCCAAGGAAAGAAAGGAGGTGTTGGATTTCAGCGATGGATATAGGTCATTCCTCAGTACTACGAAGACCGAGAGAGAAACGGTAAACTTCATACGCAGGACATGTGAAAAAAAGGGCTTTGTTCCTGTCTCTAGGATTTCTTCAGACAACAAAAAAATCCTTTGGACCTACAAAAACAAACTGGCAGCCCTTGCGATACTGGGTAAAAAGACCATCAGCCAAGGGGTACGAATTATTGCATCCCATATCGATTCACCGCGGTTGGACCTCAAGCAGAATCCGCTTTACGAAGAGCTGGATATGGCCTACTTGAAGACCCACTACTATGGCGGCATAAAAAAGTTCCACTGGGTTGCAAGGCCCTTGGCAATCCATGGTACAGTCCTCAGGGACAACGGTGAATCCGTAAGAATCGTGATCGGAGAGGATGGGGCCGACCCTGTACTTACTATCAATGATCTCCTGCCGCATTTGGCCGCCAAGGTACAGGCTGACAAGAAGCTTAAAGAGGCCATACCTGCAGAAAAACTCAACGTTCTGGTAGGTGGAATCCATTTGCCAGGCCCTGATGAGGCAAAGGAGGCTGTCAAACTGCGCATATTGGCGTTGCTCAATGAAAGATTTGGTATAAAAGAAGAGGACTTAATAAGCGCAGAACTTGAAATCGTCCCAGCAGGCCCTGCAAGGGAAGTGGGCTTCGACAAGGCCTTTGTGGGAAGATATGGACAAGATGACAGGATCTGTGCCTACGCTAGCCTTCAGGCAATCATCTCTCTGCAAGAGGTTGAGGATACGGTAATCGCCCTCTTTCTGGACAAAGAAGAGATAGGAAGTGATGGAAATACCGGGGCCAAGTCCAGGTTTCTAGAATTGATCCTTTATGATCTCTTCAGGTGCCAAGGCATCGTTCCGGAGGCCGACAGCTTGGTCCGTGCTTTGATGGGATCCAGGGCGATTTCAGCAGATGTGACCGCGGGCATCGATCCTGATTATCAGGAAGTCCACGAAAAGAGAAACGATGCAAGGATAGGATATGGCATATGCCTGACCAAATACACCGGCGCCCGGGGGAAATATTCAGCCAATGATGCACACGCCGAATATGTGAACTGGATCAGAAGGATATGGAACGGTTTCGGAGTCATGTGGCAGGCCGGTGAACTTGGAAAGGTCGATGAAGGTGGTGGTGGTACTGTTGCAAAATATATGGCTAGACATGGCATGGATACTATAGATGCAGGCCCTCCTCTTCTCAGTATGCATTCCCCCTTTGAGATTTGTCACAAGGTGGATCTGTTCATGAGTTACAAGGCCTATCAGGCTTTCTATCAATGCGAGGAGCGGTGAGGACTATATGAAGATAATCGAACCCGATTACGAGATACTGGACGATTATTTTAAACAGGGCCGCCTGCTCGAACAGATAGAGCGTTGCGGCAGGGTGTGCTATAAGAGCGAGGACCGTATCTCAGAACAGTCTGCAATCCCCTTTATAAAGGGCATAATAAACCGGGGGCATGAATCGGTAATTGAGATGGGCCAGATAGTGCTTGATATCAAGTCTGCACAGGCCGCCACCTTTGATGATTTCTTTAGGATCATCCCCAGATTCAATGCAGCAAGCCGTCTGGATGATGACCATTATGTCATATCCGGCAATCCCAGATCATTCAGGGACCTTGCCAGGCAATATGGTGAAAAGCCGCTGGTTAGGGCAATGGTTGCCAGACTCTGCACCGATTATCCTGTACTGTATGAAGATGTGACACAGGGGATTTCACCCCCTGAAGGGATTGATATCGAGGTCCTTTCTGCCGCTAGTATAGATGCAATGCCCCAGGAACTCCTTAAAAAACACCGGACCCTGCTAGTCCACATTACGGTCAACAGGGCAGTGACACACGAGCTGGTGCGCCACAGGTTGGCCTCATATCTTCAGGAATCACAACGCTATTGCCGTTATGGTGAATCCAGGTTCGGTAGCGGGGTGACCTTTATAACACCTTGTTTTTACAAAAAAGAGAGTGTTGAGTACGAGATCTGGCAAGAAAACATGGAAAGGGCGGAAAGAGATTACCTGAAACTCCTCTCCACATCTTCCCCCCAGGCCGCCCGCACGGTTCTACCCAATTCCTGCAAGACGGAGATCATGGTACATGCCACACTTGAAGAGTGGATTCACATACTTAGGCTTAGGACCTCCAGGGCAGCTGATCCATCC
>JAJRZR010000006.1 GCA_024275145.1 Deltaproteobacteria bacterium
GAAAGGGAGCGTGATCTTTGCCTGGTATGCAGCGTGTCGGGAAGCTGGAATACCCCCCTTCGGCAAACTTGCGAATCAAGTCTTCAGGGCTCAACCCTGTTCAATACGTTCGAGTAGAAATTCGATCGCCGTTTCAGAAATTCCCAGTCTTCTTGAAAGTTCTATCGTGGATAGGCCAGGCTCCTCTCTTCGAATCTGTTCACATTCCCTTTGTACCGCGTCCAGCCAATCCTGGAAAAGTATCACCAGGTCCTCTGTGGCTTCCTCGGAAAGTCTTTGCAATATACCCATGCTTCCGTAGAGTTGACGGCACATGTTTTGTGGATCGACACCTTCGTCCATACATTTTGCTATTCAAAGCTGGACCATGCTTCCTATACGGTCCGTACCGGTTTGCCCTATCATCTTGATGACAAAGGACCTCTTTTGCTCTGCGTCAAGGACCGAGAAGATCTCCCTGGCCAAGTGGAGTAGGAGGGTCTTACTTTCCTCTATATCCAGATTTTCTAATAGGTTGCGCCATCTTTCCATGAAATTATCCCTTGTTATGGCGGGCCTTTCCCTGTAAAAGGCCCTCCAGGTGGGTTGTATGTTTGCTGTCTCCGAGCCGGTGGCCTCCACGAATCAGGGCAAGGGAGGCCTCGATTACCCTGGAAATCTCCCTGGATGCGATCTCGTAGTAGACAAAGGGGCCTTTGCGTTTATGCCTCAGGATGCCGGCATACCTTAGTTCCTTGAGGTGGTGGGATGTGAGTGGCTGTGAAATGCCAAGCAGATTTACTAGCTCGGTTACCGACAAGGCGTTACCAGAGGTCAACAGGCACAATATTATTCTGAGGCGGTTTTCATCTGACAGCGCCTTGTGAATAAGGGCCATCTGTTTGAGTTCCTCATGCGCTTTTATATCCACGTAGATTAATATATCAATAGTCCTTTATGTGTCAAACATTGCCACCACATGGAATCGCTCAGAACAAATTCCATGTCTTGGAGTTCCTTCTGCCCTTTGTGCCGTGGCATGGGCCTTTCCTGGTCTTCAGTAATAAAATTCTTTGGTTACAGTTGGTTGTGCAACGTATAATCTCCTTCGACCGTTCTGCTTTTCTTTTAATGCCATCGATTCTTGTGACGATAAGTGTTTAAGCAAAATAGGGCATACGCTTAAAACGCGAAGGAGGTAGGTGCAATGTCCAGGATATTTCGGCTTAGTATAAAGAATTTGATTTATTTGTGTCTTTCCGGCATGTTGATCCTCTTTGTCTTCATGGCCGCCGGGGGATACCGGGCCTTGACCTCGGTTGCGCATGGTTCCAGGGAGCTATCGGGATGGATAAAGGTGGAGGAAAGGATCAGCAAAGAGGTCGTCAGACCCGTAATGGATCTTGAGATGTGCTATGAGCGATGGCTTTCGACCGGAGGACAAGAGGAATGGGGTAACCTAGAAAAGGCATTGGACAGGGTTAAGGGCCATGTGGGTACACTTCAGTCGGGGCAGGGGAATGGTCATGCTGCCATAATAGAGCGATTTTCATCCATATTGATGCGTTTATCCAGTAGGTTGAGCGCCCATCTAGTAGAATTCGGCAGGGCCTTCGATGAAAGGGAACAAGAGGTCTCTACCGTAAAGAAAACGTGTGCGGAGATAAAGGGGGCCCTTGAAAAGATCATGAATGAGAAGATAGATCCATTGAGGCGGAGGGCTTATCGTTCTGGTAACCTTCAGGCCTTTTATAGGGCCAGCCAGATCGACATGGTGGCAAATGAGGACGTGATCCAGCCTGTGTACGAGGTGAGGATAGTCATAGGCAGTTATCTCAGGGGGAAGGCGAGCGGTGCCGATGTGGACAATTCATTCAGGGAGCTTCGCAGGGGGCTCGCAAAGTGGAAGATGGCCGTGAAAGGGTCCGGTCTCGAGGGTGATGCCGCAATAATTGATTCCAGAGTCAACCAGATGGATGAGGCGTGGCAACGCCTCCGCCGTGTACAGAAACACTACCGTGACCTGTCCTATCAGTTTCAGGATGCCATGTCTGGTTTCGTCAATAAGCTTGACAAGGTCATAAAAGAAGAGATTGAACCAAGAAGGGCAGCGGATCTTGGAGTGGTAAAAAGGGCCATAAAGCGGGGTGGTGAAACCTTTGCCTTCGTGACGGTCGCAGGGTTTGTACTGGCCATTTTCATGGCCTTTGCTATGTTCGAACTCGCCATCAGGCCGCTTACACACCTGAGTCAAGAGTTGAAGGATATGGCCTCTGGCAGTACCGATCTTACTCGCCAACTGCATTCATACAAGATAAATTGTTCCGAGCAGAGTGGATGTGGTAAATCTGAATGCCCTTGTTACGGGAAGGAGGCACATTGCTGGTACGAGGCTGGAAGCTATTCCGATGAGGTCCACTGCCCGAACATACTTACAAGTAAATATGCATCGTGTGATGAATGTAGGATATACAAGCGTGCGGTCCGCACCGAAGTGGATGAGGTCTCTACATTCATAAATGCCTTTATAAGGAGGATGAGGCACCTGATTGCGAAGGTAAGTCGCCAGGCAGATCAGGTGCAGGATGAATCCGTTTCCATGAGCGATGCGGCGGAGGAGATGAGCCAGGCCGCCACCGAGGTGAAGGAGAAGGCCTATCAGGTGAAGAATGCAGCAGAGGTGTCCGACAGGAGTGTTTCAGGGGTGGCCTCTGCCATGGAGCAGATGCAGGATGCCGTCTCTGAGGTAGCACACAATACCCAGAAGGCCAGCGAGATCGCCCAGGAGGCAAAGGACCAGACCCTTATGACCGATCGGGTGATCAACGAGCTTGCAGGATCTGCCGAGAAGATTGGCGAGGTAAGTAACCTCATAGGTTCCATAGCCGAGCAGACGAATCTGCTTGCCCTCAATGCCACTATCGAGGCGGCAAGGGCAGGTGAGGCTGGCAAGGGGTTTGCGGTGGTGGCCAATGAGGTAAAGGAGCTCGCCAAGCAGACCAGTGACTCGGTTAACGAGATAGACGAGATCGTAAGGGGGCTTCAGTCGAAGGCCATGGATGCCACGGAGGCAACGGCCAGGATAGTCGAGATCGTTACCAGTATGTCAGAGATCTCCGACGGTATTGCAGCAGCAGTGGAGGAGCAAACCGCTACGACCTCTGAGATCAATGAAAATACCCAGACTGCAAGCAGCATGGTCAGGGAGATGAAGTCTAGCGGTGAGGCCATAGCAGCGGGTGGTGCACAGACGGAACAAGGGGCCCACAGGGTCAGGGATACGGCCATGCATCTCAGGGACCTGTCACAGGAGTTGCAAGACCTGATAAGGCATTTCAAGTTCTAGGTAGGTACGGAAGACGATTTCATCATGACGAATCCCTGTTTTTTAAAGTATGTTGAATTTCTTGCCGGTTGAAAAAATGAAACGATTATGCTATTAGATCACGAATAATTAATTTTTTGGAGGAGCCGGGTAGGGGTGAGTCGCCGTCTGCCCGGGTAGGTTTTTCACAATAATCTTAATAAGGGGGGGTTCTTATGAAGAAAAGAATTGTGATGTTCTGTGGCGTGTTTCTCTTGGCTGCTTCCATGGCTTTCGCCGGGGGGCATTGGACCTATACGGGGGATACCGGTCCTGCCCATTGGGGGAGCTTGAAGCTCGATTACCTCATGTGTGGCATTGGGAAGAACCAATCACCTGTAGATCTTTCCAACATGGTGGAGGCCAAGCTTTCGCCTCTCAGTATGAATTACAAGAAAACACCCATGAAGGTGTTGAATAACGGTCATACTATTGAAGTCGAGTATGAACCAGGCAGCAGCCTTACCATTGATGGCCATACCTATGCACTGAAACAGTTCCATTTCCATACACCCAGTGAAAACCACATCAATGGCAAATCTTATCTGATGGAGGCCCATCTGGTCCATGCCGACAGCCATGGCAACCTCGCCGTCGTTGCGGTTCTCTACAAAAAGGGCAAGGCGAACAAGACGATAGCCTCTGTCTGGAAACACATGCCCATGAATCCCGGCCATGAAAACGAGGTGGAGGGCGAGTCCGTAAGCGCTGCAGGCCTTCTCCCGGCAAACCATGATTATTACCGGTTCAATGGTTCTTTGACCACTCCGCCATGCAGCGAAGGTGTCGTTTGGATAGTCATGAAAGATCATCCTACTGTATCCTCAGAGCAGGCCGCAAAGCTTCTCAAGGCCATGAGAGGCACGAACAACCGCCCGGTACAGCCGCTCAATGCCAGGGTGGTCCTGCAATAAGAGACAATATTTCGTAGAATCAGGACCTACGGGAGGGCTGCACGAAGAGTGCAGCCCTTTTTGGTTTTTCGTGTATGGGACGGGGGCCTTCCGTAATTTTCAAGCAACAACCCTGGGATCGTTTCCCATGGCAGGTTTTACCGGATCAGTCCCTGCCAAGCGAGGGCACTACACGGTTTATGGCCCAGAAGAGCACAAAGGGTGTAACCGCGACCAGCAGTGCCCCTGGCAAGCCTTCCTTGAAGGTGGCCAGATCGTGGGGAATGATAGGCATGTGGTAGTGCATATACCCGGCAAAGGAGAGCGAAAAAGCCTGGCCGCCTATTACGACGTTCCAGCGCATCATGAACACGCCAAAAAGGACAAGGACAAGGGCGACAGCCGTTCTGCGGATGCTCGTACCTGGTATCAGTAGCAGTATGAACGGAACCAGATTGCCCAGTCCGTATTGATAGATAAAGATATTGGCAAAATCCTTACCGTACATGACCGATCGCAGGATGTCCCATGACTTCATGGCAGTATAGCCCCTGAAGATGAGGTCAAGCAGCTCCAGGCTGATCGCGGCTACCAGAAAACCCAGGAGGTAACGGGAGGCCTTGCTGATTACCTCCTGCTCGGTGCCTGCGATCTGCCTGGCCCCGCTTTCACCGGCATGCCTCCGGCGTTGAAACTTGCGCCATTCCATTATGAGTATATAGGTAAGCATACACAGGGCGATACCTGACACCACTGCCGACATGATGAATATCACCGGCATTAGCGGTGACATCCACAGGGCATTGGCCTTTACAGAACCGAATATGAACCCTGCGTACCCATGGAGAAAACATGCTATCGGGATGCCGAAGGCGGCAAGGATCTTTACGGCCTTCTTGTCTTTTGCGATTGCCTCTTCGCTTATATCGTATGCCCCCATGGCGAGTACCTTGTAAAGGCCTCGCTTGAGGCCGGCACCTGGCACTCCCTCCAGTCCGTTGACCCGTTCCACGAAGTAGCGGCGGTACACGAACCAGATCTCGCTTATCACCAGCAGCCCGTAGGTGGAAAAGACTATCCCAAAGGCGGATATGGCCGAGGTGAAGTGAGGGGTAAAGAGTACGTGGATGGCCCTGAAGGGCTGTTGCAGGTGCAAAAGCAGGGGCATGGTAGCCACCGGTAACAGGGCAAGGGAAAAGACCAGGGAAAAACGGGCAAGCTCCTTGAGATCCTGCTGACCGAAGACGTGATACATGGAGGACAATACGAAGGCCCCGGCCACGAGTCCCGTCATATAGGGGTAGAGGACTATCTGGATTGCCCAATAGATAAATTCGTTAGGATACACAAATAGTTCCTTTACCGTCCATTCGGCGCCGTGCACAACTATCGGGTCCATGTAATCACCTCACGTTTTCGTCTAATCCGATATAAAATACCTGGGGTTTGGTACCGTATTCGTCCTTCAAAACCGCAACCCTCTGTGTCATCACCGTCTTTGTGACAGGGTCTTCGGGGTCCTTCAGGTTACCCAGCTTCCTGGCCCCGAAGGGACAGGCCTGTACACATGCCGGTTTCAATCCCTTGGTAATGCGGTGATAGCAAAAGGTACATTTTTCTGCCACTTTATAGACCGGGTGAAAGAAGCGAACACCATAGGGACAGGCCTCTATGCAATAAC
>JAJRZR010000060.1 GCA_024275145.1 Deltaproteobacteria bacterium
CCCCTGACTATTTCAGCGAAACCGGCCAAAGATGGGGAAACCCGATCTACCGCTGGACCATCGACGGCCAGACAAACCAGGCACTCTACAGGTGGTGGCTGGCCAGATTGAAAAGGCTGGCCGAGCAGGTAGATGTGGTAAGGATAGATCATTTCAGGGGATTCGAGGCCTACTGGTCGATCCCTGCAAATGAAAAAACAGCGATAAATGGAAGATGGATCAAGGGACCAGGCAAGGTTTTTTTTGACGCCATGGCCCCTGTGCTGGAAGACCTCGAGGTCATAGCCGAGGACCTTGGAACCATCACATCTGAAGTAATAACCCTAAGGGACGAAATGGGGTTCCCGGGAATGAAGGTCCTTCAATTTGCCTTCGATTCGGATGAAAGGAACCTTTACCTGCCTCACAACTACGACACCACCAACTGTGTAGTCTACACCGGCACCCATGACAACGACACCACCTTAGGCTGGTACCTGGACCCGAACACGAGTCCAGCCGCCAAGGCAAGGGCCATAAGATACGCTCACAGTGACGGTAACGCCATACACTGGGACTTTGTCAGGATGGCCCTATCCTCCATAGCGTGTCTGGCAATAATACCGACCCAGGATATACTGGGATTCGGCAGCGATTGCAGGATGAACCATCCCAGCACCACTAAGGGCAACTGGATATGGCGTTGTGCCCCGGAATTCCTTACCGATACCGTGGCCACATCGCTCCATGACGAGACGAAATTCTATGCGAGGACACCTTGACTTCAACCCAAGCCTTTATGCGGCATGTAGCGTTGAGGCCGTACCCCCAGGGCAAGAAGATACGGCCCCGATGAAGATGCATTTCCACGGGAGAGCATGCGAGCCACAAGACAAGAAAATCATCTTGCCCAATACTTGAAGTGCACGATCCGGGCTAAAGGGCCTGATGAGGCGACGGTAGCATGTTCCAGGCGTAGCGTATAATCCACCACCATGGCACTGACCATATACTCGAGCAACCGCATGGAGATCCTGGCAAGGGGGTTGGCCGAAATCATCAAGGCCGATCCCCTGCCCCCCATGGAGCAGGAAACCATAGTGGTCCTGAGCAGGGCAATGGCAAAATGGCTCTCACTCGAGCTTGCCAGTGTCCTTGGAGTATGGGCAGGGGGACGTTTCCTGTTCCCGAATGCCCTGGTAAGATCGATCTTTGATGCGGTACTCCCCGATCTTACCCGAAAACCCTGTTTTGATAGGGAACACGCCTCCTGGCTGCTCATGGAGATAATCGGAGGATCCGGAAATCTCCAGAAATTCGCCACCATCTCCCAGTACCTCGCCGGTTCCCGGCATGGACAGGGGGATATGCCCGGTCCAAAACGGCCTGGGGAGGGAGAAGAAGACAGCAGCCCCCTCTATCAATTGAGGCTCTTCAAGCTTTCCAGGATACTGGCCAACCTGTTCGACCAGTACCTGGTCTATCGCCCTGAGCTGATAGAGAAATGGAAATCCTCAAAAAACACTGGGGAATGGCAGGCAGAGCTTTGGAGAAGGCTGAAGAACAGGGCAGGCTTCACCGAGAAGGCATCCATGCTGAAGGAATGCCTGAACCGTCTGGCTGGGGAAAGTCCTTTTACGGCACTGCCAAAGCGCATAAACATATTCGGCGTATCCTCTCTTCCCTCCTTCCATTTGAGGCTCATAGAGGCCGTCGCTGGGCGCACCGATGTCAATCTCTTCTTCATGAACCCGTCCAGGCACTTCTGGGCAGACATAAAGGGTCCGTACGTGGACAATAGGGCCTGCCAGGAAACGCCGACCATATTCACGGATACAGGAAACCGCCTACTTGCCTCCATGGGGCAACTTGGAAGGGATTTTTTTTCCATGCTGGTAGATACCGATGCCGAGTGGGAAGAGATCTTTGCGGCATCCAGGGAATCGAGCCTGCTAGGTGCCCTTCAAAACCAGATACTGGAATGCAGGGAACCCCATGGTGACAGGCATGTACCTGACGGGTCTGTGGTAATCCAGTCTTGTCACAGCCCTGTCCGGGAGCTCGAGGTACTATTCGACCATATCCTCGCGCTCTTCGATGAGGATCCCTCCCTCACACCAAAGGATATCCTGGTAATGGCCCCTGATATCGAAATCTATGCACCATTGATCCCAGCGGTATTCGACCAGGGAAAGGACGACCCTAGGCACATACCCTACGGCATAGCCGACAGAAGGCTTGAGGATGAAAATCGGTTACTTGAACACCTTCTCAGGCTCCTGGATACATTGACCGGGCGGTTCCCCGCAAGCGCTGTGCTGGATCTGTTACAATGCAAGGCGCTCCGGGACCGGTTCTCCCTTACCGAAGCCGATATTGCCACAATCGAAAAATGGATAAGGGAAGCAGGCATAAGATGGGGGGTAGATGAAGAATCCAAAAGGAGACTGGGGCTTCCTCCGCTTAGGGAAAATACGTGGCAGGCAGGTCTTGACAGGTTGTTGATGAGCTGGCCCATGCAGGGATGGGAAGCGGAATTTTCGGGTATATTCCCGTTTCAAAGGGTAGAGGAAGATCAATGGGAAACGGCTGGCAGGTTCCTGGACCTTCTCGACACACTTTTCAAACTGCGGCAAGGAGTGGAAAGGGAACATACCCTCGGTGAATGGTCAGACCTACTGGGCATGGCCATAGATGCCCTTTATCTTCCCTCACCAGCCGATGATGGGGTCTTTCAGCTTGTTAGGAGCAGCCTATCTCGCCTATCAATCATCCAAAAAGACACTGGATTCGATGGAAAGGTGGGGCTACAGGTCGTCACACAATGGCTTGGTTACCAGTTTGCCGACCAGCCATCGAGCAGGGGGTTCCTTTCAGGGGGCATCACCTTCTGCTCCATGTTGCCCATGCGGGCCATACCCTTCAAGGTTATATGCCTCCTGGGCATGAACGACGCAGACTTCCCCAGACCCTCTGCCAACACGAGCTTTGACCTCATGGCCAAGCGACCCAGGGCGGGCGACCGTTCCCAGCGTCTCGACGACCGCTACCTGTTCCTGGAGGCCATACTGTCCGCCAGAAAACTGCTTTATATAAGTTTCATAGGACAATCGGTAAAGGACAACAGCGAATTGCCGCCCTCTGTACTGGTAACCGAACTCCTGGACTATCTGGAGGAGATGTGCACGGATCGTGATGCCTCACCAGCCGAACGTCGGGCATTCAGGGAAAAGATCATGACCCGCAACCGGCTTCAGCCATTCAACCCTGACTATTTCACCAGGGGCAGCCGCTTGAGGAGCTACAGCATTGAAAATTTCGGAGGTGCCCGTGCACTTCTAGGCCCGGACAATGTAGATTTCTCCTTTTTGAAGGGAATGCCTCTTGATCCTGCACCTGCCCCGGAGGCCGACATACCGCTCGAAACTTTCCTGGAGTTCTTTCTCTCCCCGGTCGGGTTCTTCTGCAAAAAGGTGCTTGGATTGAGGCTCTTGGATCCAACTCCACCGGTAGAAGACAACGAACCCTTTAACCTCAAGGGGCTCGATGCCTTCCGCCTGAAAGAATTCATCTCGGCCCACTACCATGAAACCAGGTCCCCGGAGACCCTTCTCAACCTGTCGAGGGCCTGCGGCCTTCTGCCACATGGCACCCCGGGATACGTCCAGTTCATGAACATCTTTAATGAATTCAGGAAACTGCAGGAACGAAAAAGCAGCCTCCTTGGTAAAGGCCCCTTCCCCATCGGGCTGAATATCGAAATAGACAGGTACAGGATCCACGGAGCCATCGAAGTCTGCCCCGGCGGCCTGATAGATGCAAGATATGCCAAACTTAAGGAAACAGACATCATACGGACGTGGATCAGGCACGTGCTCCTCTGCCTGCTTCTTGAAACCGATCCTGCGCTCGAAAGGGTTACACGCCCTGAGGCCCGTATAATTGGCCTTGACGAGACCTGCTACCATCTAGAGCGGCCGGACGACCCACGTAGAATACTCGAAGAACTCCTGTCGATGTACATCGAGGGATGGGCCATCCCGCTGCCACTGTTTCCAAGAACCAGTTTCCAATACGCAGACCACCTGGCCAAGAAAGGGGATTCTAAGTCTGCCATCGCCAAGGCCAGGAAGGCATGGGAAGGCAATCCCCTCTATCCGCATACGGCAGAGGCCGGAATCGGATACCACGAACTATGCTACAGGGCTACAGACCCGCTGGATACCAGGTTTGAAGAGACCGCCTGCAGGTTCTGGAACCCCGTGATCAGGAGCATGAAGAGATGTTAGATCCCTTGAAGGCCCCTCTTTCCGGTATTCAACTGATAGATGCGAGCGCAGGTACAGGGAAGACCTACACCATATCCGCCCTGATCACCCGTTTGATAATCGAAAAGAACCTGGGCATAGGCAAAATACTGGTGGTCACCTTCACCGAGGCCGCTACGAAGGACCTCAAGGGACGAATAAGGCAGGCCCTGATGAACTGTCTATACGGCCTCGAGGGGAAGGCAATCCCGCCAGACGACAGGTTCATAAATGATCTGGCACGTGCTGTCCCAGACCGGGCCCAGGCCGCCTTTCTATTGAAAAACGCGATTTCAGGCTTTGATGAGGCAGCCATATACACCATCCACGGATTCTGCCAACGCATGCTCCAAGAATTCGCGCTGGAAAGCGGCTGTCCCTTCGATGCAGAACTTGCAACCGACACGTCCGACCTTTGTATGGAAATCGTGGAGGATTTCCTCAGGAAAAAGACATATGCGGAGACCCCGCTCTTTTCCGACTTCGTGAAAAAGGAACTTGCGCCAGGGCCTCTCTACAATCTCTGGCAACAATACCTCAGAAGGTCCATCCACGTCCTGCCAGGAAAAAGGGAATATTCAGATCTTGCAGACCTCAGAAAGAAAACGGAGAAGGCCTATGAACAGGCCTTTGACATGGTGAAGGGGGCGTGGAAGCGATCGAGGACCGAGGTTGAACGGGTTCTTTTGGGCCATGAAGGACTCAATAGAAACATGTACCGCAGGCCCTCCGTGGGAAAATGGATCGCTGAGATGGACAGGATTTTTGGCGATGAAGGACAATCCTGCCTGGAACTTTTCGACAAATTTGAAAAATTCACCTCGGACGTCCTGGCACGTGCCACGAAAAAGGGGTACACACCCCCTGATCATCCGTTTTTCGCCACGTGCCAATCGTTGTTGGACAAGAAAACGGCCCTGACAGGGATCTTCGAGCAAAACCTCATGCTCTTGAAACATGAGTTCTCCGCATATATGCGGGCAGAGTACCCTAAGAGAAAGGCCCAGAGGCAGCTCATCGATTTTGACGATCTCCTCACCATGCTTTACCAAGGACTAAGAGGTGCGCGCGGCGATGAGATGGCAAGAAAGATCAGGGAAAGGTTCCCCGCCGCCCTGATCGATGAATTCCAGGATACCGATCCCGTACAGTACAAAATCTTCAAGAGAATCTACGGCAAGTGCGCCGGCCTGAATCACCATGACCATCTCCTGTACCTCATAGGTGACCCGAAACAATCCATATATCAGTTCAGAGGGGCGGACATCTTCTCTTACGCCCAGGCTGCAAGGGATGTAGACCAAAGAAACAGCCTGGACACAAACTACCGTTCCGAGCCCGGCATGGTGGAGGCGGTGAACACCCTCTTCTCACCCAGGAATCCGTTCTTGTTTCCCTGGATTGCCTATGCCCCGGTAAAAAGCGCTGGGAAAGCCCCTGTACTGCATATCAAGGGCCTTTCACAGGATGATCCCCTGACCATTTGGATACTCGATGGGGAGACAAAACCCATCACGAAAAAAAAGGCCGAGCAACAGATACTACCGGCCATAACTGCAGAAATAATCAGGTTGCTCGATCTTGCTGCCAGGCATGAGGCCGTGTTCAGGGGCAGTGAAGACAGGGTGTTGGGACCAGGGGACATAGCCGTACTTACGCGCACCAACCGGGAGGCCAGGCAGGTGAGGAACAGCCTTGCCATGGCCGGTGTACCGTGTGTAATTCAATCGAGCGAGGACGTCTTTGCCTCGGACGAGGCCTTGGAGATCTTGAGAATACTCCAGGCAGTACTCAATCCAGGCACCCCGGAACTAGTAAAAGCGGCGCTTGCCACAAGGCTGTTCGGGCAGGATGCCTCTTCGCTCTGGCGCCTTTCCCATGACGACCTGGCATGGGGCAGGATCATGTCCCGTTTAGCTTGGTACAACCAATTGTGGAACGAATTTGGTGTAATGGCGATGTTTCGGAAACTAATCGACCATGAGGGGGCAAGGGCCAGACTTTTAAGCCATCCAATGGGTGAAAGGAGAATCACAAACTGCCTTCACATACTCGAGATCCTGCACAGGAAGGAATTATCCTCCCACGGAGGACCTGCAGGCCTCCTGAATACACTTTGCGAAAAGATCCTTCTTGCACGCCAGGGCGGACAGTCCCCCGAGGAGCACGAGGTAAGGCTTGAAAGCGACGGCGACAAGGTGCAGATCGTAACCATCCATAAATCCAAGGGCCTTGAATACCCGGTGGTATTCGTGCCCTTCATGCTGGGCAACACCAGGAGCAACAATACAAAACCGATCATCTTCCATGCCGGTGAGGATCCTGATACGCTCACGGTTGCCCTGGATGCTGATGCAATCGAGAGACATCGCGCCATGGCAGAAAGGGAGGAAAAGGCCGAAAACCTCAGGATCCTGTACGTGGCGGTCACAAGGGCCATAAACAGGTGCTACGTGGCATGGGGGCCGGAAAAGGATACAGAGACATCTGCCCTGGCGTACCTGTTCCGCGATTATTTCCAACCGAAGGGGGAGGCAGCGGGCAAAGCCACCATGCCCTGCTCATCCGAGGGCCTGATCAAGTGCCTCGTCCCCCTGGAAAAGGCCTCGGGTGGACGAATAAGGATAAGGCCTGTTCCCGCTGATGAGAGGGTCCCTGTCCTAGAGAAGACCCACAAGGAAATCAGGCTCACTAAGAGGAGATTCACCAAAAGGATCGACCAGGGCTGGAGGCTTACCAGCTTTTCAGCCATCACCAGGCCCCGAGACGACAATTCCACTGTCAAGCCCCTGTCCGCCGTCGGGACAGATACCTGGGCCGAGGAACCCGGTATCACGGGAAAGGATGCCTCCATGGGCACCGATAGCGGCGAATCCCCTGCAGGCACGTATTCAATCCTTGATTTTCCAAGGGGGGCCAGGGCCGGGATATTCTTGCACGATGTCATGGAACATGTGGATTTCGAATTGGTGGGAAGGGATCAGGTTGCAGACGAGGTCATGGGGCTTGTTGACCAGAAGCTGAAGGAGCATGGGTTCGATCATATATGGCTCGAGCCGGTAACGGACATGCTGAAGAGGGTGCTCAACACAGACCTCGGTCCTGGGCCAGCCCCCCTTTGCCTGTCTGGAATACCACTGTCAAGGCGGCTATCAGAACTGGAATTTTATTACCCGCTCGACAGGCCTGACCTGGATGGACTAGCCCACCTGCTTGCCTCCAGGGGGCTTGCTGGGCAGGAGGGCTTTCCCTGGGCAGGGAGACAGGATCTCAAGCTTACCGGTGGATTCATGCGGGGATTTATCGACCTGCTATTCGAGCATGGAGGTAGGTATTTCATAATCGACTGGAAATCGGACTTCCTTGGACCTGGAGAGGATGACTACGCCCTGTCCGAGCTTCAAACCAGGATGGTATCCGAAAGCTACGTTCTCCAGTACTACATATATACCCTTGCGGTGCACAGGTATCTTTCCAGCCGCCTACCAGGCTATGATTATCAGCACCATTTCGGCGGGGTCTATTATGTCTTCCTGAGGGGGGTGAAAAGGGGCAGGCACGGCCTCCTGCACGGCATCTTCCATGACAGGCCCCCGCTGGAGGCAATAGAGGCCATGGAGCGACTGCTGTTCAAGGATTAATTCCAGCAGGATTTACCGTGAAAACACATCCTGCCCTTGGAGGCGCGGTGTCAAAGGCACGGGCCGCGTAAGCATCTGGATGGTGATCGAGTGAAGAGGCCGTACAAGCCTTGGAGATGCAGGCAAATAGAATCTTGACATGGGGATTCCCCAATCCATATAATTAAATGGGCTTGGTATTAGCCAGTTGAAAGGAGCACACAGCTAGCGTTGCGCCTCCACCATGTTCTTATTTCAAAGAAATCGTTCCCGTACCGCTCTTTCAGCCCGTGCACAGACCAAACGTCTTGATGTTACCGTTATCCATCTGAAAAGCCGTCACCCACTCCTTTCAGACTCCAGGGCCTATCCGTAAGTTTCGAGGAAAATTCTTTTCTCTACGCACCTATCGACCAGCACGTCTTAGACATCACAAGGCAGGCAGTTCCTGCCTACTGATTACGAAAAAGGAGGGAGAGATGGGAAAGTTATCAAGGAAAGTAACAATTATTTATTGGTGGATAACCGTTTGCTTGCTCACGGCATGGTTTAGCTACGACGCGCTTGCAGACCGGACTTACCTTGCAGGAGAGGGCAATGAAGCGGACCAAGAGCTCTATTCAGGCCCTGTGGATGTCAATGTGGCCTATGGGCTCCATGAAGGAACCGTTACAGGATGTATCAGTGGGGATCTTAACGCCAAGTACGTAGTGTTCGGCTTTGAAGACCCCGTCAACAATGGATATTATAGATTTGAAATGGGGACCTATGAAATCTTTTCAGGGGCTAAGACCTATACCGGTTACTACACGTCTACCACGCCCCCAGACGGTACACGGTATCTGGCCTTGTACGGCGATATCGGAGCAGTAGGCAGTGAAGACGAATTCGAGCTCACCAGCATATACGGCACACAACTAAGCGGGCATTTCTCCCACGAGGCCATATCAAACGGATATAATGAATATGATACTACCCTTCCGCTCGTTATCGACGACACAACAATTACAGGTATCCCCTTGTCCGGCTACCATAGCGGCAACCTTCAGGCCAGTGGTAGGTCCTTTGACCTTTCGCTCGACAACATAGACTGGTCCCAGATCGGCCTTCCCCTGGATATTGACGAGCTTGAGGCCTTTGTAGGGGAATACGACTGGGATCAGACAACGGGAGGGGATGGGAAGGCATACCTCTTAGAGGACCTGGGACATATTTCAGGATCACTTGCAGGGGTCTTCCGGGAAGAAGACAACGAAAGTTTCATAGAGCACTGTGGAACTGCTCCACCTGTACCGATACCTCCTGCCATCTGGCTGCTTGCCCCGGGGCTGGGAATACTCGTGATAAGAACAAGAAAGAAAAAAACCGACCGGTAACAGGGAAAACGCGGGACATCATCCCTGCTTGTCCCTGTTGATCCAGCGCGGCCTCATCCGGCAAACGGCGGATTTCTAACGGCCCTGGGACAGAGATCCCTTCTTCTACATTGCCTCTTCCATATTGACAACGGTACAGGTCATGGTATGGCGTATGTCGTCAATTTCTTGCAGCCTGTGCATCACGACATGGGACAAGGCATCGTGGGAATCTGTCTCCACCTCGGCAATGATGTCATAAGGTCCCATGATCACATCAAGGTGCATAACCTCAGGCATCGCGTTCAATTTGTCGGCAACCTCGACGGTCTTTCCTATCCTCGTATTGATCAAGATATAGGCCTTCAACGGCATAATGTCCTCCATTCGTCAATCACCAGGCCCTTGGTTCCCTTGCTTCCACCATGCAGGATGTCTTCTTCCCGAACGTGTGGCAGAAGAACCGGCTAGGCGCCTTCGCCTCGTGCGTTTCAGATGGCCGTAAAGATCAAGCCCAGCCCTTGTGAACACCGCCAATATAAACCAAAAATAGACCTTCCTTCGCATTGTTCAACCCGGTGGCCTTCATCCAAGGCTTCCATCCCAGCACGGATCAGGTGGAGCAACCCAGCCCGCACGAAAGACAACCACCCTGGAAGAGTTTCTTCTTGACCCATCGCATGGCATACCTCAAGAGTTCCTCGTCATCCCTGGAGATGCTCTCTATCACCTCCTGGGACTCCATGTACCTTTCGAGGTTCGGTCCTTCCAGAAAATAGGACCTGAAGGAATCTATGTCATAACATCCCATGTAAAAGGTATCGATCTGATCGGCTGAGAGATGGGCGATACCAGCCTCGGTCTTTGCCTGGAGCAATTCCCCGAAGACATCGTTCATGACATTATATGGACCTATTCCCTCGTTCTCCTTCCATTGCCGGACGGTCCAGGTCCTGCCATCCTTGAAACCTTGGCAGTCGGGCTCCCTTACGATGTAATAGAATTCCTCGACACCCTGCCTGTCCTTTTGCCTGCATGCCATGCGGGCAAGCGGATACGTCCGGCACGCCCCCGGACGATCCTCGTATACGCTGCACCCTTTCTCCTCTTCCAGGAAGGGGCACTTGAGATACGGGCCTTCCATCCTTAGCATGACCACAGGAAGTCCCGTACCCTGGCCCACGTGAACACTGGTATAGTGTTTCAAAAAATCACCAGAGCTGATCCCGAGCCTCTTTTTCAATCTAAAGATATCATAGGGCATGAGCACTAGGTTGAGATCGTAACAACATGCGGTAAAGCAAGGCCTGTTCGGCGTACAAGAAAACTCAAAGGTGTCATCATCCCTTAGCTGCCTGGAATCGTCCAGGCATATATCTGGTGCATTGCTCATATCCATAACTTCCCTGAAGCTTCCTTAAAAAAACAAGATGAACCCCTTATGTCATCGGGTAAAGGATATCCTAACACAATAGTCTGACAGAGTCATGCAAATATCCATATGCCCATCGTCACGGGGTATTTTTTTAAACGATACGGTTTTTTAAAGCACCTCAATATGTTATTATTATTGATTGTCTTTAGTTTATATCAACACATTCGTGCAGGCCGTAGCCTGATTAGCATTCCTTGGCATGGAGGAGACATGCCCTGCCAGGTGTGCAGTTCTTACGGTGAATCATCACAAGGATCCCGCCTGCGGCACCGGATCCAATCGTAGACGGAGCAAGAGATTGAACAGATACCTGGGCCTAATCCTGTCAGGGGTCCTGCTCAACGCCATGGCGCAGCTTGCCCTCAAGAAGGGCATGATGGACATAGGACATTTTTCCTTCTCACTTGAAAACCTGGTGCCAATAGGCATCAAGGCGGCGCTCAGCCCCTTTGTACTCCTCGGGTTGCTGTGCTACGTGGTGAGCCTCGTCATATGGCTCATGGTCCTTTCCAGGGTAGAGGTAAGCTATGCCTATCCGCTCCTGAGTGTTGGCTACATAGTAACCGCATTTGCCGGGAAACTCTTCTTCAACGAGGCGATAGGTCCGGTAAGGTGGGCCGGCATCCTGGTGATATGTGCCGGTGTCTACCTAGTGACGAGGACAGCAGGATGAAAGACAGTAAGAAAACCGCAAGAAAGACCTTTCTGCCCTTCTCACGTCCCACTATCCGCCAGCGCGAGATCGAGGAGGTGGTGGATTCCCTGAAGAGCGGGTGGCTCACCACCGGGCCAAAGGTGGCCAGATTCGAGGAATTGTTCTCCCGTTGGAGCGGCGGCCAGGAGGCAATCGCGGTAAATTCCGCAACGTCAGGGCTGCACCTCGCCCTTCTCACCCTCGACCTTAGGCCTGGGGACGAGGTGATCACCACCCCCCTGACATGGCCATCGACCGTAAACAATATTGAGCTTTGCGGCGCCACCCCGGTATTTGCCGACGTTGACAGGGACACCCTCCAGATAGAGCCGGGTCAGATAGAAAGAATGGTCAGCCCCAGGACCAGGGCGGTCATTCCGGTCCACTTCGCCGGCGCCCCATGTGACATGGACCCCATAGAGGGCATATGCAGGCAGCACGGGCTGAGCCTCATAGAGGACGCAGCCCATGCCGTTGGCACCAGGTACAAGGGACGTCTCATTGGATCAGGCTGTGAACTTGCGGTCTTCAGTTTTCACCCCATCAAGAATATCACTACCGGAGAAGGCGGGATGATACTCTGCCATGACCACGAAAGGGCCGAAAGAATGAGAAGGCTCAGATTCCACGGTATCAGCCGGGATGCCTGGCGGCGCTACTCAAAAGGCGGAATCCCCCAGTACGAGGTAGAGGAACCGGGGTTCAAGTACAACATGCTGGACATAGAGGCCGCCATAGGCATCCATCAGTTCAATGACCTGGAAGGCTTCAATAAAAGGCGCAGGGAGCTTGCCGAAAACTATGATGACCTCCTTTCGGACATACCGGAGATCATGCCCCTGGGCCGGGTGAGCTGGCCGCATGTGCACGCATGGCACCTGTACGTGGTGCGCCTTGAGATCGAGGCCGTTGATATCGACAGGGACAGGTTCATCTCAGAGCTCCAGGATGAGAATATCGGAACAGGCCTCCACTTTCCTGCGATCCACCTGCAGCGTTTCTACCGGGAGAAATACGGCTACAGGCCCGGAAGCCTGCCAAATGCCGAGTGGAACAGCAAGAGGCTTCTTTCGCTGCCACTTTATCCTATGCTCACCAGGGCCGACCAGGAAGATGTGGCCTCTGCCATCAAGCGGGTAATCGCAAGGCACAGACGCTGACGATGCCGGCACCGGTTGCCTTAAAAATAGACGTGGATACCCACGACGGTATGCGCCTGGGCGTTCCTGCCCTTCTCGAGGAGCTTGGAAGGATGGGGATAAAGGCCACCTTCTGCCTTTCCTTCGGCCCTGACAATGCCGGCAAGGCCATATTCAGGCTCTTCAAAGACCCTGCCTTCCTGATGAAGATGCTGCGCACCAGTGCCCCGAACCTCTACGGGTTCCGGACCATCCTTTCCGGAACACTGCTTCCGGCAAGGCCCATCGCCACTGCATTCCCAAATCTTACCAAGCGTATCCGGCACCTGGGACACGAGGTGATCGTACATGCATGGGATCACAGAAAATGGCAAGACCACCTTGCAAGGATGACATCCAGACAGATCAAGGCAGAATTTGAGAAGTCCTTTGGGGCATTCCAGTCCATCCTAGGCATCGCCCCAAGGGCCGTGGCCGCCCCCGGATGGCAGGTAACACCCGAAAGCCTCAAGGTGCAGGATGAACTCAACCTACATTATGCCAGCGACCTCAGACAGGGGCCGCCCTGTTTCATCAAAACAGACGGCAGGATATTGAAAACGCTCCAGATCCCCACCACGGGACCATGCATCGAGGAACTGTTGGCAGTTGGAATAAGAAAGGGGGATCAACTGCTCAAGTGCCTTGCAACTCCCCTTGAAGGCGAACGATTCCCCGTGCTCGCCGTCCATGCCGAGGTGGAGGGAGGCCCTTACAGGGGTCTATTCAGGCTGCTTGTGGCCAATCTCTTAAAGGTCCACAGGGGATTCGTAACCCTTGAAGGGCTGGCGGAACGTATCCTGGCAGAACCAGGTCACGTACCGGTAAGGGAGCTTGCCTACATAGATCTTCCAGGACGTGCTGGCAAGGTGGCCTCATCCAGGTAAGCCTGCTAGGACCCGTCCCCACCTATCACCCAGGCCACGAGACGTGCCGTGCGCTTGTGGCGCCAAGGAACGATCCTGGCAGAGACAGTAGGTTTCTTCCATCTTTCGGGCAGAAAGGCTTCGAGCCCTTTGAGATCCTTGCCCCTTGCCAGCAGGATCTTCGCGCCGGGGACCTCTTCGAGGAAGGAGATAACCTCGCCCTCCGTCCTGAGCACCCTGATCGGCCCGGCAAGGTCTAGGTAGAAGGCCGCGTCTGCGATATTCTTCCGGTAAAGGGCCACGTGAGCGGGCCCCAACCGTGCAGCCTCTGCCTTGAGCCCCAAAAGGAAAGGCCTTTCCGTTCGAAACGCCTCGAGGAGATTCTGCTGGATGCAAAAGTATCCACCCGAGAGTATGGCCGTCGCAAGTACGAGGGCCGCGACCTGCCCGCGGATGTCAAGGCACAGGGATAAAAGGCCTGCTGAAAGACGGCCTGAGACCAGCGCCACGGTTGCAGCGGCCCCCAGGACAACCATGGAGGGCACAAGCCCCGCTGGCGGGACGAAACCCGTCCTTTCCGTGATCAGCGGCACAATGGCCGGACTGGCAAGCTCAATGATGCAAACAAACGATATGAGCCCCATCTGCAGGGTGATGCCAGCCCTTTTCCAGCCATCGGCACCGCCCCTGTCCAGGAAGAGCGCCACCATGAGGGCGCAGAATGGAAAGATGGGCAGGATGTAGTAGCTCCTCCTTGAACCGGACAAGGTAAAGAAAAGGAAGACGAGGAGCGTGGCAATGACAAGCCAGCGTCCGTTTGTATCGAGTGTTCCATAGGAACGTACCGTGGAATAGATGGCAAAAAGCAACAGGGGAGTCCACGGCAGGAAGAGCACCGGCAGGTAATATAGGTACACATAGACCGGCTCCCTGTGATCGAAGGGCCTGAAAAACCTCTGTATGTTTTCCTGAAAGACCATGGCGAGCCCGTTTTCACTGTATCCATTGGCCGTAAGAGCGGCGTAAATAAAAGGGAACAGATAGACGAGAAGGCCTGCCATGAAGGCAAACAGGTTGGAAGGGCAAAGATGCCTCTTCCATCCCTTGTTCATCAGTATATCCGGGAATATGACCGCCAGGGGCACTACCAGTGCCGTAAGCCTCTTGAACTGGGCGCCAACGAAACAGATAAGATAGAAGACGAAGTAGGAATAGAAATCCGTTCTCCCCCTCCTTGCCACGTACCAGGCTACCGCAAGGGTTATGGCCGCCAGGTTCTCCATGTCTGCCGTCCCTGTCCTCGCCCAGAACAGGAAGCCGTAGGCAGTAAGGAGTATCCACCCGGCGACCCTGCCAACACCCTCCGACCAGAGCCGTCTTCCTATGTAAACCGTGCACCACAGGGTGACCAGCCCTGATGCCACACCCGGGACCCGCACTGCCCATTCGTCCAACCTGCCGCTTGCAACCTTTGCCAGCGCAATTGCCCAGTAGGTAAAAAGGGGCTTGTCAAAATAGGGCTGCCAGTTTATGGCTGGATGGAAGAAATCGCCAGTCAGGAACATCTCGCGCACTATCTCGGCCCACCGACCCTCTGGCCCCCAAAGCCCCCTGTGGCCTATCCCCCAGAACAAGACCAGAAAGGCCGCGGCCCAGAAAATCAAGCGCCCGTAAGTGCACGTATCTTCACTCCTTGATCTTGCGCTAGGGTTCATGCCTATTGACCGCTCCTATGATGTATGGCGGACGCCTTCTTACCGCCTGGAATATCCTGCCGATATATTCACCCAGAACGCCAAGGGCAAAGAACTGGGCACCTACCAGGAAAAACATGAACGCAAAGAGTGTAAATACGCCCTGGGCAGCCCACTGCGAGCCAAGGACGATGCGCAGGACTATTATAGCGCTGCCCAGGGCCAGGCCCAGAAACGCCATGAAAGACCCGACAAGGAACAGTACCCTCAAGGGCCAGAGGGAAAAACCGGTAAGGAGGTCAAGTTGAAGGCCGAAAAGCTTCAGGATGGAATACTTCGAATCCCCGGCCACCCTTTCCTCATGACGCACCTCGATCTCGATGGGATTCCTGGCAAAAAACTGGGCCAACGCCGGGATAAAGGTCCTGTATTCCGGGTTTTCCAGGATGCCGACCACTATTTCCCTGTCATACCCCCTGAGCATACAGCCAAAATCCCTCAATGATATGCCGGAGATCCTTGTCATGAGTCTGTTCGTTATCATGGAGGCCCATTTCCTGAACAATGAATCCTGCCGGTTCATCCTGACGCAGGCCACCAGGTCATGACCCTGGCGAAAGGCATCCAGGAGCCGTGGAATCTCCTCCGGGGGATTCTGGAGGTCGGCATCCATGGTAATGATCCAATCCCCCTGGCACTGGGCAAACCCTGCCATGATTGCCGCATGTTGCCCGAAATTCCTAGCGAGGTCCACTACGACCAGACCCGGCCTTGCATCCTTTTCCTTGAGAAGCAAGGAGAGTGTTTTGTCGTTTGATCCGTCATTTACGCATATTACTTCCCATGTTTCCTGAATTGAATCAAGGACGTGAAAAAGCCGCTCACAGAGCCTTGTCACGTTTTCCTGCTCGTTGTAAAAGGGAATCACTATTGATAATTTCGGCATACTGGCTTTATCCATAACTCCTCGTTATATCGTGTCTTATTTAGAAACACATGCCTCTTACCCGGATCGTGTCCTAATGTCCAGGGATAGAAGGACAGGTAGGGGGAAAATTTCCCCAGCAGTTTTATATCATATAGATGCCGCCTATTAACACTCGATTGCCCCAAGATTAAAAAAAGGTAATGGACCGGAAACGATCCATTAAGGTGGCGGCATTATCCTTGGTTGGATCATAGCTAGCACGTAAGCCTTAGTGAATTAAGGAAATAAAGGAAGTGGAGCCATGCGCGTATTGATAGTCGAAGACGACCAAAGGATAGCCTCCTTCATAAAGAAGGGCCTCAAGGAGGCAGGGTTTGCAGTTGACTGGGCCAAGGACGGGGAGGCAGGCCTGGATCTTGCTTTTACCGTTGAGTACGACGTGGCCATAATAGATGTGATGCTTCCAAGGCTCGACGGCCTTACCCTGATAGAGCGCATGCGCGCCGAGGGTATTGACGCCCCGGTCCTTATACTGAGCGCCAAAAGATCCGTGGAGGACAAGGTCAGGGGGCTTGAAACCGGAAGCGATGACTACATGGTAAAACCCTTTGCGTTCTCGGAACTTCTTGCCAGGGTCCAGGCATTGATACGCAGGTCAGGTACGATCCGGGAGGTAAGCAAGCTCGAGGTGGCAGACCTCAGCCTGGATCTTCTCAAACGAAAGGTACAGAGGGATGGACAGGAGATCGAGCTTCAACCCAAGGAATTCTCCTTGCTTGAATACCTGATGCGAAACGCGGACAGGGTAGTCTCCAAGACCATGATACTGGAACACGTCTGGGACTACGGCTTCGATCCCCAGACAAACGTAGTCGATGTCCTGATATGCCGCTTGAGAAACAAGGTAGACCAAGGGTTTGACAGGAAGCTGATCCACACGATCCGCGGTGTAGGCTATGTCATTAAGGAGGGTTAGAAATTTCGCCAGGACGACCGCCTTCCGGTTGACCATCTGGTACTCTTCCATATTCGTCTCAAGCTCCGTTGTGTTGTTCCTGCTGGCCTATTTCCTGCTCTCTTCCATAGTCAAGGAACAGGACAGGAAGATTGTAGAGCTCAAGATCAGCGAATACTCCCTGATGGAAAGGGCCAAGGGGCTTGAGACCCTGCTCGAGGAAATACGCCAGGAACACAAAAGCAACATGGCCGCCGGGTTCTTCGTGCGTGTTGCGGACAGTTCCAACCATACGCTCATACTTACCCTGCCTCCACGTTTCGAAAAGCTGGACTATTCCCCTGCAGAGGATGAAAATATCACCAATGGAGACCGCTGGCTCTTCCTCAAGAAGAAAAACAGCGCAGACATCCTTGAAATTGAAAGCCGCCGGCTCAGGGACGGTTACATACTGCAGGTTGGCAAGGGCTCCGAGGAAAGGGAGGACCTACTGGAGCATTTCAGGGAAATCTTTGCCATTATCACCATACCGGTGGTGCTCATAGCCATTGCCACAGGGGCCTTCCTGGCCTTCAGGTCACTAAGGCCCATAAGGGGCCTCATCAATACAGTTCGTGAGATCGACCTGGGACGAATGGATTCAAGGGTACCTTCATACAGGACCGGCGACGAACTGGATGAGCTGGTAAGGCTCTTTAACAACATGCTCCAGAGGATCCAAAGCCTCATAAACGGTATGCGCCAGGCCCTGGATTACGTTGCCCATGACCTCAGGACCCCGGTCACCAGGATGAGGACCGTCATTGAGGGCACCCTTCAGGACGACCCGGACAAAACCGCCCTGAGAGAGGCCCTCCTGGACTGTGCCGAGGAATCGGAGAGAATAGCCTCGATGCTCAATATCCTCATGGACATATCCGAGGCCGAATCCGGCGTAATGAACCTGAGACGCGAAGAGGTGGACGTCTGGAGGCTGATCTCCGGGGTTGCTGAGCTATATCAGTATGTCGGGGAGGAAAAGGGGATCGAAATAAGACTCAGGCCCACGGGTGCGCTGAGGGCACGGATCGACAAGGCCAGGATGAGGCAGGTCCTTGCAAACCTCATGGGCAATGCCATCAAGTACGGCACGAAGGGCACGGCGGTGCTAGTAGAGGCCCGATGCCACGGCGGTGACCTCGAAATAACGGTCAGCGATAGCGGTAAGGGGATAAACGAAAAGGACATACCGAGGATCTTCGACAAACTCTACCGGGCGGACAAGGATTCTGGTGAAAAGGGACTCGGCCTGGGCCTCAGCCTGGTAAAGGCAGTGGTCACTGCCCACGGTGGAAAGATAGAGGTGGCGAGCCGTCTGGGCAAAGGCAGCTCGTTCAAGGTAATCCTGCCTGGAACTTGCCTATAAACCCGGCCGCTTTCTCCACCGCTCCGTGGCCATGTAGAGCACCGGCAGCACATTCAAGGTAAGGATGGTGCCTGCGGTGAGACCTCCGAAGAGCATGACGCCAAGGGGCTGGAGGAGTTGCGGACCTTTGCCGATACCGAGCATTGCCGGAATGAGGGCCAGGAGCGTGGTCATATGGGTGAGGAGCATGGGGCGGGTCCGCACGGTCACGGCCTCTCTGACCGCCTCTGCCGCGCCCATGCCCTGGCGGCGGAAAGTCCGGACAAAGGTGAGAAGCATGATACCGTTGTTGGTGGACACCCCTACAAGGGTAATGAAGCCTATCAGCACGGTTACGTCCAGGTGCTGCCTGGTGAAGAACAGCGCCAGGGCCGCACCCATAAAGTCCAGGGGGAGCTTTGCCAGGACCACCAGGGGATCCAGGAGATTCCCCAATTGTATGGCGATAATCCCGTAGACGAGCAGGGCCGAGGCCAGAAGAACCCAGAGCACCTGGATGCCGGTATTGAGGAGTTGCCGATATTCACCCGTATAGGCAGTCTGGATATCCGGGGGAAGCTTTAAGGTCTTGATCGCCTTGTCCAGGCGACTGATCACTGTCAGTGGATTGCCATCGATCTCGGCAGTCAGGGTCAGGGACCTGAGGCCATGCCGGTGCTCGATCGTCGGGTAACTCTCCATGGGTTCGATGAGGGCAAGCTGGGCAAGCGGTATATCACGGCCGTCCCGGGTGTGTACCGGTACCTGTCCAAGGTCATGGAGGTCTTTGCGGGCCTGCGGCGCATAGCAGAGGAACAGGCTGATGGGCTGTTGATCCACCACCACTTGGCTGACCGTCTCTCCCTGCATGGCAAGCCGCACCGCCCTAGCCACCACCTTGGCGCTCACCCCGAGACGGGCCAGGGCGTCCCGGTCAATACGCACCACTATCTGGTCCACGGGCACCTTTGTATTGTTGACCACGTTCGTGAGCCCCGGCACCTTGCGGGCCGCCTCCTCCACCTTGGCCGCGGCCCTGTAGATGGAGGGAAGACTGGTGCCGAAGACGGTGATGCCGAAGACGGCCGGAAGGCCGGAGAAGGATTCATCCAGCTTTTCCGTGGTGGGTTCATTCACCCTGGTTATGAGGCCGGGAAGGGTGGAGAGATAGCGATTAAGCCTGGTCCTGAGCTGGATGGCGTCAATACCGCTGTCCCTGTCCAGGCGAATGACCAGTTCCCCCTGGTCCGGACCTTCGACGTAGAAAGAGGACTCGGGTGAACCCGTCCGCCTGAAGACCCCCTTCACCCCCTTCATAGCCAATATGTCCTGCTCCAGCCGGTCTCCCACCCGGTTGCTCTCCCTGAGAGAGGTGCCGGGGGCGAGCTGGTATGAGAGCAGCAGGCTGTCCTCGTCAAGAAGGAGCAAAAAACGCACGGGGTTCAAGACCAGCAGGGCAAAGCTCAACACAAGCAGCAGCAAGCAGGCAAGCAGGGTGGAGGCGCGGTGGTCCAGCAGGAAGGTCAGTATGCGGTGATTCCAGTCACCGAGCCGGCTGATCCAACGTCCCCCGGCCGTACTGTGTTCCCGGACCGGGCCCGCGGACAACCAACGGGCCGCGGCAACCGGGATCAGGCTGAGAGAAAAGGTCAATGACAAGAACAACATGAAACCAAAGGTCAGGCCAAATGGCTGAAAGAGACGCCCGGCCAGGCCGCTTACCAATACCAGGGGTACAAAGGCCGCCAGGACCGTAAGGGTGCCGGCGATATCTGGCGCCATGACCTCCCTGGCACCGTCCAGGGCCGAGGCCATGGGGGGCTTGC
>JAJRZR010000061.1 GCA_024275145.1 Deltaproteobacteria bacterium
CCAGCCAACATACCGTATGGCCCGGATCCCATCGGAAATTGACGATGAAGAGACCGGTAAGTGTGACAGCTTCTTCAAGGATACGGTAAAAGAGATATCCAAGGGCATGAAACGGCTGCGATGCCTATTCAACAAGGCCAATAATCATCTCAAGCATATTGTCTATGAGGAAAGGGACAACGCCATATTGATAAGGTATATCCTGGAAGAAAAATGGCATGCTGGTGACAACTGGTCAGGGGATACAGGCCTTGGTATGTTGCTGCATTCGATATTTCAGGGCAGGCTTGACAGGGCCTATTGCCTTGCTGGTGAAAGTTACCTAGAGGGAAGCTGGTATGCCGAGGCCAGGATGGCCTTTGATGAAGCACTCCGTATAAATCCATATTGCATGGAGGCCCGTTCTGGATTGAGGATATTGGAGAAACGGCTCAAGGAATTGGCCCTCGTGCTCGAACGGGAGTATACAGTACAAACCAGCAAGCTTTGCGACAATCGGGCAACAGGACACCGCCTCAAGTAGGCATTCCCTGCCTGCCGCGTCCCTCACTTGGATACTGCGAAAACCCGTTTTGTAGCTCAGGAAAGGACCGAATGGGAGGATATTATGGCCCGGGCCAGATCCTTCAGCTTTATGCGTTGCCGTCGGCTCTCCTTTTGCATCATACGCATTGCATCCTCTTCATCCACCCCCAAGTGCTTCATCAGGATCCCCTTGGCCTTCTCTATCAATTTTCTCGCCTCAAGCTCTTCCGACAGGTTCTCCACCATGCCCTCAAGGGTGGTAATGGTCTGAGAGGCCGAATGTGCCATTTCTATGGCCGGCACCAGGTCATCTACGTGCACGGGCTTCACCAAGTAACCGAGAACACCACAACTCTTTGCCTTCCTTACAAGCTGCTGATCAGCATAGGCCGTTACTAGAATTATGGGAATGGAATTGTTGCCAAGCCCGCCATTGATGGTCCTGGCAGCCTCTATTCCATCCATACGGGGCATCTTTATATCCATCAGGATCATCCCTGGATTCAGCTCACTGGTCAACTCTACCGCCTCGACCCCATCGTGGGCGATACCAATGACCTCATAGCCCGCATCCTCCAAAATAAGCTTGAATCCCTTTGCTACGGCAACATCGTCTTCAGCCAACAGGATTCTAAGTGGCGCAGAGGTGGCATGCCATGCGTGCTGCCTTTTTACCTTTTTGTTAGGGGCAACGGTTTTTCCGTTCATGTCAGCTTGCGTTTACTATGGATATTTAAGATACGACCAGGAGGAAAGAAGAGGATGTTGGCTGGGGGACTAGGATTCGAACCTAGACTAGCAGATCCAGAGTCTGCGGTCCTGCCGTTAGACGATCCCCCAGCAAGACTTCAATTATCCTAGGCTTATATAAAAGATAGTCCTGGTAGATGTCAAGCGTATTTACTCGAACCCTGCCCTCCTTTTTGTCCTCCAAGCCAAGTATCTAAAAATCGTACCAGTTCTACAGGGACACTCGCCTGCTGCGTATCATCGCATCTGAAGTAGCAAAAAGGATTGAATCGGCCTGTATGCCGCCCTGTATCTGCATCTCCTGTATTAGCCATACGCCCAACAACCTTTCTTCTATCGCCACACCAAAACCCTATGGCCAAACTAACGGGGGCCTTGTCTATTGTATGATAAAACTTGCATATCCAACGACCCTCTGGTAATCGCCTGATACATCACCGGATGTGGCATACCTTATCAGCCTGGCCACAGAGGGCCCAAGGGCATTTGAGGCCACCATGGCAATGGTAGTTGGAATCACGCCGCACATGGAAATCCCGTTCGCCCTCACCGTATTGAACAGGCCCTGGGCATCCATCTCCAGGATCCTCTCTATGGCAAGCTGGTCCTTGGCCTCTGCCTGGGCCTGCGGTTCATAATGTGTCATGTCGGTACTTGCCACCATGAGGACAGGCCCGCCATGACGATTGACCACCCGTGCCACTGCCATGCCTATCTCTTCACATGCCTCGAATGGCATCGAGGAAAGGCAAATCGGGACGATCCTGAGATCTGGTTGTTTGTATTGCAAAAACGGCACCTGCACCTCAAGAGAATGTTCATATAGATGGGCCTGAACGTCGTTTTCAAGATATCGCGAGCTGTCTACCAAATCCAGGGCCAATTCCTCCGCTATTGGCACGATGCCAAGGGGCATGGCCCACTTTCCTGATGCCATGACCGCCGCAGGTGCACCAAAACCCGTATGGTTTGGCCCCATTACTATAACCGTCTCGGGGACCTTCACCTTCGCATAGGCCGCCCCGGCCACATGGCCAGAGTACATGTAACCGGCATGAGGCGCTATAATCGCCTTGGCAGTTGTCTCTTTTGCCCCTTTCCCCATCAAGGTTGCAAGTTGGCGGCGAAGCCTTGTGGGATCCCCCTCGTAAAACTGGTTTGCTACTGCAGGTTGACGCACCATGGTTTAAATTCCCCTTATGAGCTGAAATAACGGCCTACACATTCAATATGGATATGGAAAGAAATCATGTCAAGGAAACGGAATCAATATAGAGGCATCCAGCACACGGGCAATAGAATCGGCCTGTTAATAAAATCGTTCTTGGCCAGGGATCGATGCCTGAGCCGATACCGCAACAAAGAACAATGCGTGCGTATCTATGAAAGGACAAGGGGCTTTCCACATAACGTCCATTACTTCAGGAAAGCTGAAAGGCTCATGAGCATTGCAAAGGACGAAATCATTGCCGCAGACCTACAGGGCAGGGACCTGCCGACAAACTGCATATGGTGGGCCGACAGGCTCACCAAGGCAAAGGGTCGAATGGACCGACACTGGTGGGCCCCGGATGGGGGGGTCTATCTGTGCATCTCTATGTACCCAGAACTCTTACGGGAACACTGGGGGTTGTACAACTTGGCCGCGGGGGTGACGATTGCCCAGATTCTCAGGGAATGGGGGGTGGAGGCCACAGTTCGATGGATCAACGACGTACTCCTGGACGGGCTAAAGGTAGCAGGGATACTAACCGAGGCGATATGTACGCCCAAGTCCGGCCAGACCTACCTGATTTTCGGTCTGGGCTTTAATATCAACATACAGGCGTTCCCCGATTACCTGCCGGAGGCAACCTCCCTCATGAGGCATACCGGATCCAGATGGCCAAGGCTCACCCTGGGTGCCCACGTGCTTGCCAGGCTCGGCTGGCTTTTCGCCATGCTCCACGATTGGGAAGCAGGGTATGTTGCGGCCACGGCCAGTGGGGAAACCCCGCCCCCTAATCCCCTGATCAAGGCATGGAAACTCGTCAGCGACACCCCTGGAAGGATGATACGATACGGTAACGATGCGGGTCTAGCGCCTGAGCTAGTGGCCAGGGCCCACGATATCGCCAGTGATGGCGGCTTGATACTGCTGACCGAGGCAGGAGAAGAGATAACAGTCAACACCGGGGAAATCCGATATCTGGACATTAAAGCAGCCTCCTCGCCCGAGGTCTCCTCTCCCAGGCTATGAAGAACAAGCCAGGGGTATTACGTATTCTCATGGTGGATCAGCGGGCTTCCATCCGCCACCAAGGGCCTTGTAAAGGCGTATCACATCGGCGCTCACGCCTCCTTCACTCTGGGCAAGTGCATCCCTCAACGACTGGAGTGCCTGTTGGGCATCCAGGACGTTAGTGAAGTCCACCAGGCCTGCCTGATACTGATCCAGGGCCAATTCATAGGCCTGCCTTGCCGCAGCCGCCGCGGCCTTGAGGGAATCCCTCTGACGCCGTTGCCTGACATAGGATACCAGGGCATCCTCCACCTCCTCCTGGGCCTTTAGGACTGCCGCCTCGTAACGGACTAGGGCCTGTTCCTGGCGGGCAGTCTGCACCTTGATACCTGCCCGTATGGCCCCGGCATGAAAGATCTTCCATGAAATACCAGGGCCAACGCTCCAGATCCGGCTGGACCATTTCAAAAACTCTCCGCTGGAGATGGATTCGAGGCCAATCGTACCCGCCAGCCGAAATCTCGGGTATAGTTCTGCCGTGGCAATACCGACCCTGGCAGTGGCAGCCGCGAGGTTCCGTTCGGCCCTCCTGATATCCGGCCGACGGCGCAGGGTCTCGGCTGGGATCCCAACTGCAATGGTACGGGGAGGAACAGGAATGGGGCACGGCTTGCCAAGTAACGAATCAAGGGTGCCGGGGCGTTGGCCCAATAGGATCGCCAGACGGTTCTTTGACTTCTCAATGCCTGCCTCAAGGGAGGGAATCAGGGAACGTGTGCGCTCCAGGTTGTAGAGGGACTGGCGCATGGCCAGTCCGTTGATGATTCCTGCATGGTAACGGGAGCGGTTGAGCCTGTAGATCCCCTCCTGGGCACTTATATCGGCCCTGGTAACCGACAACCTGGCCTGATAGGTCCGCACCTCCACGTAGTTCAAGGCTACCTCGGCAAGCAGGCTCACCATTACACCGTGCAGGTCCTCCTTGGCGGCCTCGATGTCTGCCTTGGCGGCTTCAATCGCCCGGCGTCTTCCTCCAAAGATATCCAGTTCCCAAGCGGCATCGAGTCCTGCACTGAAAAGGCTGCCCGCCTTTCTCGTCCCAACAGGTTCGCCGTTTCGCTGTCTTGTGGCCGCCCCGCTTACATCAAATGCAGGGAAAAGGGCCGATCTCTCGATACTTCGCAGGGCACGGGCCTCACGAACCCTGAGCAAGGCCTCCTTCAAATCCAGGTTACTCTTGACGGCACGCTCCTCCAGTTTCGTGAGGATTGGGTCCTTGAAGGCCATCCACCAATGAGCCAGGACCTCAGGGCTGGGCCGCAAGGCGCTCAGGCCACCATCCAGCCTGGCATGCCATTTTTGAGAAGAGACGGGTTCCACCCTCCTATAATCCGGCCCTACGGCAGCGCATCCAGCCAGGATGGCTCCAACAGCCATGGACAAAAAGATAATGGACAAAAGACACCTTATGCCAGTAGCTGGTGCGTAACGCGTCGTCATATCCATCCTGCCTTCCTATACATCGTCACCTGCTGCCCTTATCATGCCGGCCATGCCACATGCGCCCTTCCCGGATCGTTTGAAAGGCATAATAGAGGGCCGGTATCAAAAAGATCCCAAATACCGTCGAGACCAACATACCTGCAAAAACCGTGGTGCCGATGGCCCTGCGGCTGCCTGCCCCTGCGCCACTGGAAAGGACCAGGGGAAGGACCCCCAATATAAAGGTAAAGGCGGTCATGAGCACGGGCCTGAACCTGATCTTCGCCCCATCTACTGCTGCCTTGGCAATAGAGAGGCCGTCCTCATGGCGCTCCTTGGCAAATTCGACTATCAGAATGGCATTTTTTGCCGCCAGCCCCACGAGCAAGACAAGACCGATCTGGGCATATATGCTAAGGGGAAGGCCAGTAAGCCACAGGCCTGCGAGCGCCCCGAGGGTTGCCACTGGAACGTAGAGTATGATGGAAAACGGTACGTTCCAGCTTTCATATTGGCCTACCAGAAAGAGGTAGGCAAAGACCAGGGCCAGGGCAAAGAGCCCTGCAACCTGGCCGCTGGCCTTCCGCTCCTGGAAGGACATGGCTGACCAGGCATAACTGTAACCTGGAGGAAGGATCCTGCCAGCCAGCCGTTCCATGGCAGCCATGGCCTGACCGGAAGAAAAATGGGGAGCGGCGCTCCCATGGAACTCAGCGCTTGGAAACTGGTTGTAACGCTTTATGATCTGTGGCCCTAGCACCATTGACGTGGTTGACAGGCTGGTCATGGGAACCATGCGGCCACTGTCACTGCGGACATACAACCGGCCAATGTCGGACATGGTATCCCGGTATGGGGCCTGGGCCTGGACCTTGACCTGATAGGTCCGCCCCCTCAAATTGAAGTCATTGACGTATACAGAGCCCATATAGGCCTGGAGAGTAGAGAAGATCCGGCTTACCGGTACCCCAAGGTATCCGGCCAGGGTACGATCTATGTTCAGAAACACCTGGGGGGTGTTGGCAGTATAGGTGGTGAAGACCCGTGTAAGAGAAGGTTCTTGGTTTGCGGCCATCATCAACGACATTGCCACCCCGAAAAGCTCTTGGGAGCTTTGGCCTTCCAGCGCCAGCAGCCTGAAATCGAAGCCACCACTCGTACCGATACCCATGATCGGGGGAGGGGCAAAGGCGAAACTTACAGCCTCTGATATGGCGGCCAACTTGCCCTGGGCCTGGCCCACGATAGAGCCGAGCTGAAGGTTGGGCCGCTTGCGTCTATCCCAGGGATCAAGGATGGCAATGGCAAAACCCACGTTATCGGCGTTGCCACTCAAGAGGCTGAAGCCGCTTACCCCGATGACATCTCTTACCCCGTCAATGGCCTTAATGTCCGTGGTAATCCGCTGTAAGACCTTGCTGGTCCGGGCAAGGGAGGCGGCCTCCGGAAGCTGCACGTTCATGAAAAAATAGCCCTGGTCCTCCTGAGGCAGGAAGCTGGTAGGACGGGTAGAGAACAAAAACCAGGTAGCGCCCAAAACGACGAAAAGAAGCATTAGTGCCACTGCTAGCCGCCGGATGAGCCATGTGGAACCGACTACATAGCCCCTGCGGGAGGCATCAAGCAGCCTGTTGAACCATGCAAAGGGGCCCTGCCGTGCTGGCCTGTGCCGCCTGAGCACAGTGGCACACATTGCAGGGCTCAAGGTGAGGGCACATACTGCCGAGAGGAAAACCGAGGTACAGATGGTCACGGCGAACTGTTTGTATAGCTGGCCGGTGATGCCAGGCATGAAACCAACCGGTACGAAAACGGCGAAAAGCACTAGGGTAGTTGCAACGATAGGCCCGGTGACCTGGCCCATGGCCCGTATTGCTGCCTCCCTTGGCGGAAGGTTCTCTTCCTCCATGACCCGGTACACGTTTTCCACCACCACAATGGCATCGTCCACTACCAGGCCAATAGCCATGATCAGGGCAAAGAGCGAGATGGTATTCGCATTGTAGCCTAGGGCCAGAAGCACCGCGAAGGTACCAATCAAGGAGACCGGTATGGTTACTGCCGGAATCAGGGTTGCCCTCCAATCCTGCAGGAAGACGAATACCACCAGGATCACCAGTAGGGCCGTAAACCCCAGGGTCATCTCGATCTCGTGGATGGCTACCGAGACATACTTGGTGGTATCAAGTATGACCTGATACCGGATATCAGCGGGCATCCGCCTGGCAAGGTGCCTTAGTTCGGCCCTTACCGCTCTCATCGTATCAAGGGCATTGGCGCCTGTGGCCCGGTAGACCGCTATGGTGGCAGCCGGTCTTCCATTGAGGGTCGACTGGTGGCTGTAGGACCTGGCTGCAAGCTCTACCTTGGCGACATCGCGAAGCCGCACCAATCCGCCCTCCCCATTGCGGTTGATGATGATATCCCTGAAGTCTTCAACGTCCGCAAGACGGCCCTTGGCCCTCAGGATATACTGGACCTGCTGTCTATCGCCCACCGGTTCCCGGCCTATAGCCCCCACTGCCGCCTGGATGTTCTGCTGACGTATCGCCCTAATGATATCCTCAGGGGTCTGCCCCATGGCAGCCAGGCGGTCTGGGTCCATCCAGATACGGATGCTATATTCCTTTTCACCGAATATGAAGACATCGCTGACCCCCTTGAGACGCACCAGGGCATCCTTGACATAGTTGCTCACGTAGTTGCTCAGAAAGAGCATGTCCCGACTTCCCCCCGGAGAATAGAAACTAATGGCAGCCATCATGTCAGAGGAACGCTTGCGAACATCGATTCCCTGGGCTACTACCTCCTTGGGAAGCTTGGCAGTGGCCAATTGCACACGGTTTTGGAGATTTACCTGGTCGATGTCCGGATC
>JAJRZR010000062.1 GCA_024275145.1 Deltaproteobacteria bacterium
AGGAATACGGTAGGACGCCCATTTTTGTAAGGGCCTATTCTACCCATACGGTTAGACTTCGCAACGATATCACCATGTTTACAAGGTATGGAAGTGCCTGGGTCATGATATCCCTTCTGCTGGTTGCGCTGGGCTGTTGCCTCAAGGCCGTCTTCTGGCCGAATCGTTAGGCCTTTTCCAGCTTTTTTTCGTTTCCGTCTTCGGCTATAGTTATTGGAGGAGACCTTAGTTGCAGGGTAAGGCAGATGCTGTGCCCTGCAAGGGGAAAATAAAAAACGACAATACTTCTAAGAGGTATAATTCAATGAATATCGTGGATAGGAAAACCAAAGGGAAGGATTTTACCGCAGCAAATGTCCAGGAACTCAAGGAGCATATCCGGGATATACACCGGAGGCTTGAGCTTCTGCGAGGTTATCTTTGATCGGCTTCAACCGGATACCCGCCTTGCCGAGATAGACAAGCAGATGTTACAGCCTGGCTTCTGGGAGGACCCGAAGGCCAAGGAGATCCTGCAGGAACGGGCTCTGTTGCTGGATCAGAAGGAGACACTGTCCAGGCTTGAAGAGCGATTCGAGGAACTTTCTCTCCTACTGGAGATGGCCGAGGAAGAAGATGATGCCGTTACCCTGGCAGAGGTGAAGAAGGACCTGTCCAGGCTTGACAAGGAGGTGCGGCACGCCGAACTGGCAAGGCTCCTTTCCGGGCCACACGACAAGAACAATGCCATCGTTACGATACATGCCGGCGCGGGTGGAACCGAGGCCCAGGACTGGGCGGAGATGTTGCTTAGGATGTACATGCGATGGTGTGAACGTCGCGGGTTCGATGTGGACATGCTGGACTACATGCCTGGAGACGAGGCAGGGATAAAGGGGGCGACTTTTTTGGTCAAGGGGCCCTTTGCCTACGGCTATCTCAAGTCAGAGGCGGGGGTCCACCGGCTGGTGCGTATCTCTCCATTCGATGCATCGGGCAGGCGTCATACCTCCTTTGCATCGGTGTTCGTAGCCCCTGAGATAGATGAAACCATAGAGATCGATATAGACGAAAAGGACCTGCGGATAGATACGTACAGGGCCAGCGGGGCCGGTGGCCAGCATGTCAATAAGACGAGTTCCGCCGTAAGGATCACGCATATCCCGACCGGCATCGTAGTTCAATGTCAGAACGAGCGTTCCCAGCACAAAAACAAGGCCATAGCCATGAAGATCCTGAAGGCCAGGCTATATGAGCTGGAGGAGGCAAAGAGAAACGAAGAGAAACAAAAGATGCACGGCGAAAAGAAGGAGATCGCCTGGGGCAGCCAGATCCGTTCCTATGTATTGCATCCATATCAGATGATCAAGGATCATCGTTCAGGTGTAGAGGTGGGCAACGTGAACGACGTTCTCGATGGTAACCTGGACAGATTCATCGAGGGTTATCTTCAGAAAGCCGCCTGATTTAATCATCAGGCGGCCAAAGTGGGGGGATTTCATTGTACAGCTTTCCGGGTATGAAATTCCAGCCCGTATCCAGGTTCCACCTTCAGTATTCGATCGATCCCGATCCTTACGGTCTGGTATCTGTAGCAGCAGGCCTGTGTCAAAGCTTATGCCTGGCCCACGTTTTTTTCCTCGTCATATTGTTGGGCCTGGTAGCGCTCTTTTCTGGCGCTGCATCTGCTGGCCGTTCCGGACCAGGGCATGGCGCGCCTCCGATCGTAACGGTTGCAGCCGTTATCGAACAGGATGTGAATCCACCGGCAGAATACGTGGGGCACGTAGAGGCCATACAATATGTGGACTTGAGGGCCAGGGTAGAGGGCTTTCTGGATCGTATCGGCTTCAAGGAAGGCAGCGATGTCAAGGCCGGAGACCTGCTCTATGTGATCGAGCAGGCACCCTACAGGGCAAGGGTCGATGCCGCCAGTGCCCAGGTAGCCCAAGCAGAGGCCGCCCTTCAGAAGGCTGACCAGCACCTGAAGAGGCTGAAGGCCGCACGCCCCGAGAGTGTACCTGCCACGGAGATGGATGATGCCGTTGCCGAGGAGCGCCAAGCCAGGGCGCGGCTTGAAGCGGCCAAGGCCAGGCTGGATATCGCCAGGATCGATCTGGGTTATACGGTCATAAGGGCTCCGATTAGCGGCCGCATCGGAAAGACGGCATATACCAGGGGGAATCTGGTAAACCTTTCATCCGGCCCCTTGGCAAGGATCGTCCAGGTGGATCCCATACGTGTGGTCTATTCGGTAAGCGAAAACGACATCCCCATGATTCAAGAGGCCCTTCATGATGCCGCCCGCAGGGGCCAGAGCCGGCTCCTTACCCCAAGGCTCAGGCTTGCCAATGGCCGGATATGCAGGGTAACAGGCCGCGTTGATTTCGTGGATAACCAGGTGGACCCCTCCACTGGCACTATCGCAGTACGTGCCGTCTTCAGCAACCATGACGGTGTGCTGATCCCGGGCCAGTACGTTACGGTCCTTGTGCGAAGGAGCAAGCCAAGGATCATGCCCGTGGTACCTCAGTCTGCTGTACTCATAAACCGACAGGGCCGCTACGTACTGGTTGTGGGCAGCAATAACAGGGCCGTTGTCCGTTTCATTACCACGGGGCCTGCCATCGGCACCTTTTGGGCAGTGGAATCAGGCCTCAAGGCCGGCGAAAGGATCATCGTCCAGGGGCTCCAGAAGGTCCGTCCCGGCCAGGAGGTGAAGATCGAGACCCGCAGCCTGCAGGGAGGCTAATCCATGTTTTCACGGATCTTCATCAGCCGCCCCCGTCTTGCGGCTGTGCTGTCGATCGTCATCACCATTGCCGGATTGATTGCCCTGTTCAACATCCCTGTGGCCCAGTATCCCCGGATCACCCCACCCCAGATCCGCATCACCGCCATCTATCCAGGTGCCAGTGCAAAGGTGCTGGCAGATACCGTGGCGGCCCCCATCGAAAAGGAAGTCAACGGTGTTGACAATATGCTTTACATGTCATCTTCCTGCTCCAACGCCGGGATATATGAACTGGCCGTTACCTTTGCTGTCGGTACGGATC
>JAJRZR010000063.1 GCA_024275145.1 Deltaproteobacteria bacterium
TGGTGATGCCAGGTGACAACGTGACGATAGATGCCTCTTTGATCCAGCCCATAGCCATGGAGGAGGGTTTACGTTTTGCCGTCCGCGAAGGTGGCCGGACAGTGGGCGCTGGGGTGGTCAGCAAGATAATAGAATAAAGGGAAAGAATTTCACATGAGAGAGATAATCACGTTGGCTTGCACGGTATGTAAACGGCGTAACTACACCACTACCAAGAACAAGAGGACCACACCGGACAAGCTGGAGTTGAAAAAGTACTGTCCCTTTGACAGAAAGCATACGCTACATAAGGAAATTAAGTAGTTAAGACTAATATAAATATATAAGCAGGCCAGTAGCTCTAATGGTAGAGCACCGGACTCCAAATCCGGGTGTTGGGGGTTCGAGTCCCTCCTGGCCTGCCATTGTTTGGACGGGCGGGGTCAAACCTTCCCCAGAGGTGGAAGTTGACAAAAAAGAAGCTTAGAAAATTAAAGGCCAGCCAAGGCATTAAAGACAAGGATAGCGCACCCCTGAAGGTTCTCAAGACCTCTACGCTTAAGGCCCCGGAGGGCAAGGAAACCAGTCGAGGTGTGGCGCCTGCACTTCCTGGAAAGTGGGCACATGTCTTACAATTCCTGAAGGAAGTTAGGGCGGAATTCGACAAGATTGCATGGTCGAACAGGAAGGAGACCGTGGCACTTACAAGTGCAGTTGTTGTCATAACCATCTTTTTTACTGGCTATCTGGGATTGGTGGACATAGCGTTATCCAAGGTAGTGGGATCCTTGATAGGCTGAATATGCTCGGTTCTGTATGGTGTCTTTGAAGGGCTTCTTCCTTTGTCCGATAATTGCATTGGCGGAAAAAATATTCATTCTTACTCAGTTGCTGCGTTTTTGCATCCTTATCGCCCTGCCTTCGAACAAGATGGTCTATTTTAAGGCCCGGTTTGGACCCTTTGAGCGAATAACCTTGATTTTATTGTGAAAAATACACTTTTACCATGGTTGTATTCTCATCTCCGGGGCTAGCTGACAAGGGCCGGGTAGACATGAAAGTTTACCGACAAAGATATCTATAGGTCTGGTATTGGATATGTGGAGCAGTCCGTGGGATCGACTGTGAAGATCAACCAAGGCTGTTCGACACCATGTCCAGGTTGTCAGGGCGGTGGGGCAGTTTTGGGGATAGGTATCTTTGCAAGGCATGGGATGTCCAGTTTATTTAGGTAGTCTGCCCATAAATATATAGTAGAGATAAAACAATTTTATGGCACATAAATGGTACATAGTACATACCTATTCCGGCTTTGAAAACAAGGTCAAGGCCTCGCTGGAGGAAAGGATCAAGCAGCGGGGTATGGAAGATTTTTTCTCTAAAATTATTGTCCCCACGGAAAAGGTAGTCGAGATTGTAAAGGGAGAGCGAAAAACCTCCTCCCGAAAGGTCTATCCAGGCTACATACTTGTAAGGATGGAATTGAACAAGGACACATGGCATCTGGTTCAGGATACACCAAAGGTGACCGGATTCGTCGGTGGGCAACATGATCCTGTACCACTACCCGACGCCGAGGCTGAAAAGATTATCAGGCACATGGAGGAAATGTCCCAGAAGCCGGTGCCAAAATACAGATTTGAAAAGGGGGACAAGGTAATCGTTACGGATGGCCCGTTCGCAAATTTTAGCGGTATCATTGATGAGGTGAAACCGGAAAAGGGCAAGGTAAGGGTATTGGTATCTATTTTTGGCCGTTCTACCCCGATAGAATTGGAGTTTGGTCATGTCCACAAGGCCGGTTGAGGCAGTTTAGCTAATCCTTCCTTCCAAGTTAGTTCTAAACTCTCAGGCCTGCCCGGCCGTTGTCCAGGCCCCCCCGGCCATGAAAATACAGTCCTGATGGAGGGTGCATTTTTACGGTAAATATTTCGTAAGGAGAATTGTTCGATATGGCGAAAAAAATTGCAGGTTTCATAAAGTTGCAGATCCCCGCTGGGCAGGCAAGCCCGTCTCCGCCAGTTGGGCCGGCGCTGGGGCAGCACGGCGTGAATATAATGGAGTTTGTCAAGGCATTTAATGCCAAGACCGCGGATCAGCCCGGGATGATTATCCCGGTGGTCATAACCGTCTACGCGGATCGGTCTTTCAGCTTTGTCTTAAAGACACCGCCAGCATCTGTGCTGCTTAAAAAGGCGGCTGGGATAGAAAAGGGGTCAGGTGTTCCAAACCTGGACAAGGTAGGCAAGGTCACCAGGGCCCAGGTGGAAGAGATAGCAAAGACCAAGATGCCTGACCTTACGGCCTCCACGATAGAAGCAGCCATGCGGACCATAGAGGGTACTGCACGGAGCATGGGAATAGAAGTAGTAGATTAGAGGAGTTGTCCATGGGACGCCACGGGAAAAAATATTTACAGGTAAAAGATAAGGTAGATACCAATAAACGTTATTCATTGGACGAAGCAATTCGGACCGTTCTCAATACCCATTATGCCAATTTCGATGAAAGCGTTGACGTTGCCATAAATCTAGGTGTGGATCCTCGAAAGGCAGATCAGAACATAAGGGGATCAGTCGTCCTCCCCCATGGTACAGGCAAAAAATTAAGGGTACTTGTTTTCGCCAAGGGAGAAAAGGCCAAGGAAGCGGAAGAAGCCGGTGCTGATTTCGTTGGCGCTGAGGAGCTGGTCGAGAAGATCCAGAAGGGATGGCTCGATTTTGACAAGGTGGTTGTAACGCCGGATATGATGGCTGTAGTGGGGCGCCTGGGACGGATACTGGGACCCAGGGGAATGATGCCAAACGCCAAGACTGGAACCGTGACCTTTGACGTGGCCAAGGCGGTTAAGGATATCAAGGCTGGCAAGGTAGATTTCAGGGTAGACATAGCAGGGGTGTTACATGCACCTATTGGCAGGGTGTCTTTCGGCCCTGAAAAGATAAAGGAGAATTTTGCCGCCCTGGCAGATACGGTTCAGCGCCTGAAACCATCGACGAGCAAGGGCGCCTATGTGCGCGGCCTTGCGATGTCTACTACAATGGGTCCTGGTGTAAAACTGGATCCAGCCGAAGTAAAAAATATTGCGGCTTGATGCCCTTGCAACTTCAGGGTGCCTGGCAGGTTGTTGACAGGTCGTACCTTCAATTGGAAAACACCGGCTCGTAGGGGACGTATCTGGGTGTGTCTGTACAGTGACTCGGCCGACGAGAAGGGGATGGGTCGTGAAAATTTCCAAGGGAAGGTGCAGGTCTTTACAGGGCTACCGCGTCGGCTTTGTCGCCGGGTGCTCGATCCAGGGGCTGCCTGCGTGTCCGTACAGACCAGTCGTCTTGGTCAGGAAAAGATCAAGCAATTAATCCATGTTACCTAGACCTTCATGCGCTCCATATCCTCGTGGCCGCACCTCGGGTATGGAAAAATGGCCCGGGGAAGGATGTGTTCTCACGATAAACAAGAGATTCCCCAGAGTGGCCATATTTCTGTTTGGGGGGCACAAGACATCGATACGAAGAAATCGGCATCAAGGTGTGCAGGGTCTTCTTGAGGCGTAATTACCACGGCCATCAGGCAAAAAGGAATTGTCCCTATGGGGATTTAGATAAAAGGTTTGTCAAAGACAGTAGGTACTTCAAGGTGTTTAATGGATGTTTCGAAGAAAATGAAACCACCACCTACCGAGACACTTAGACCTCTGCCTTTGGCAGTAAATAAACTGCCTATGGTAGAAAGGGGGGATGAAATTTGGCATTGAAACGGAATGAAAAGGAGGCCATAGTTGAGGACCTTCACGGCAAATTTTCCAACGCAGTGAGTGTCATCATAGCCAGCTTTTCTGGCCTCAGCGTATCCGCGGCCAACAGCCTCAGGAAGGAATTGAGGGAAAAAGAGGGTGAATTCAAGGTCGCCAAGAATACCCTCTTGAAACGAGCGGTTCGTGGTACGACAGCAGAAATCCTTACAGATGAATTTGTAGGGCCCAATGCAGTGGTCATAAGCTATGATGATCCTGTCGCGGTGGCAAAGGTCTTGGTCAAATTTGCTGAGGAAAACAAGGCCATTGAGATAAAGGCCGGTATGCTTGATGGGAAGTTCATGGATGCAGCAGGCATTGAGGCGCTCAGTAAACTGCCAAGTCGTGAGGTACTTCTGGCTCAACTACTCTCAGTACTTGTGGCAACACCTACCAATCTGGTCCAGGTGCTTGCAGGTATTCCCAGAAAACTGCTATATGCCCTTCGGGCAATAGAGGAAGCAAAGCAGCAATAGATTCAAGGACAAATATAAGTTTGGCCCCAAGGGCCCTTTAAGATTTCAGGAGGATGTAGAAATGGCTGTAACCAAAGAAGATGTTATTGAGTTCATATCCAACATGACAGTACTTGAGCTTTCGGAGCTCATAAAGGAAATGGAAGAAAAGTTTGGCGTAAGCGCGGCGGCTCCTGTGGCAGTTGCTGCTGCTCCTGGCGCGGAGGCAGGAGGTGCCGCTCCGGCTGAGGAGAAGACAGAGTTTGATGTCATACTCCAGGATATTGGCAGCCAGAAGATCAAGGTCATCAAGGAGGTAAGAGCAGTTACCGGTCTTGGCCTGAAAGAGGCCAAGGAACTGGTCGAGAGTGCGCCGAAGGCGATCAAGGAAGCGGTTTCCAAGGAGGAGGCGGAAAAGATCAAGGAGCAGGTCGAGGCCGTAGGCGCAAAGGTAGAGATCAAATAGAAAAATCCTTCGGTGAAAGCCACAGGCTTTTTCTTCATGTTTAGATCACCTTGACCTGTACCAGGACATTATGTCCTGGTACAGGTCTTTGCTGTAAGTTTCCTTTCTAAATACTCTCTCATCAGCCAGTTAGAGGCAGCACTATATGTTAAAGTTTCAGACTCTCCCCTTAAGAAAGAATTTCGGTCATGTAAAAAAGGTTGTAGATGTTCCGCACCTGATCGAAATGCAGCGACGTTCCTATGCCAAGTTTATGCAGAAGGACGTGGCCCCTGAAGCCAGGGAAGATACCGGACTGCAGGCTGCGTTCAATAGCGTTTTTCCAATAACCGATTTTACCGGGGCCTCTTCGCTGGAATTCGTCCAGTATACCATCGGTGAACCAAAATACACCCAGGAAGAATGTATTTCCAGGGGTGCCACCTTTGAGGCCCCGATGAAGATCGTTGTCCGGCTTCTGTCCTACGATGTGGACAAGGAGAGTGGCGTCCAGAGTATCAGGGATATCAAGGAACAAGAGATATACTTTGGAACCTTGCCCCTTATGACCAGGACTGGAACCTTTATCATCAATGGGACAGAGAGGGTGGTGGTAAGCCAGCTTCAGCGTTCTCCAGGGGTATTTTTTGATCACGACAAGGGCAAGAGCCACGCCAGTGGTAAGCTGCTGTATTCCTGTCGCATGATACCGGTCAGGGGGTCCTGGATAGATTTCGAGTTTGATCCAAAGGACATCCTGCATGTTCGGATAGACAGGCGAAGAAAGTTCCCGGCCACTATCCTACTCAAGGCTCTGGGTCACACCACTGAGGATCTCCTGTCTATTTTTTACGATTGGGATACATATATCCTGGATGGTCCCCTTGTCTATCGTAAGGTGAATCCCAAGACCCTGGTTGGACAAAGGGCCACAATGGATGTGATCAATCCTGAAACAGGGGATGTTTTGGTCCGTAAGAACAGGAAATTTTCAAGGACCATGATGCGGAAACTTGATGAACTCGGTGTAACCAGGGTGCCTGTCCAGCCAGAGGAGCTGGAGGGCAAGGTGACCGCCCAGGAAGTGGTGGATCCCTCCACTGGTGAGGTGATCATCCCGATCAACACGGTGCTCTCTCAGGCAGATATCGAAAAGTGCAGGGAGAGTGGAGTTCATGAAATCAGGACCCTTTTCATCGATGGTATACGCGTCAGTTCCTCTCTGAGGGATACCCTTTGTCTGGACAAGGTGGAGACCCAAGAGGATGCGATCATTGAGATATACAGGCGGCTAAGGCCGAGCAGTCCCTTGATCCTCGATGTGGCCCAGAAGTTTTTCAATTCTCTCTTTTTTAATCCTGACACCTATGACCTGTCTGAGGTGGGCAGATACAAGATAAATCAGCGCTTGGGCCTGGACACGCCCTTGTCTCAGAGGGTCCTGACCCCTGAGGACATCTTGGAGACCGTCAGGGAGCTGGTAAGACTCAAGGATACCCAGGGTACTGTGGATGACATAGATCACCTGGGGAACAGAAGGGTCAGGTCGGTCGGGGAGCTTATCGAAAACCAGTACAGGATAGGTCTTGTGCGGATGGAGCGGGCGATCAAGGAAAGGATGACCCTCCAGGAGATAGAGGCCCTCATGCCCAACGATCTGGTGAATCCCAAGCCGGTAAGCTCTGTTATCAAGGAATTTTTTGGATCGAGCCAGCTTTCCCAGTTCATGGACCAGACGAACCCGCTTTCGGAGGTCACTCACAAGAGGCGTCTTTCCGCCCTTGGGCCTGGGGGGCTTTCAAGGGAACGCGCAGGATTCGAGGTTCGTGACGTGCATCCTACCCACTACGGCAGGATTTGCCCGATCGAGACCCCTGAAGGCCCCAATATAGGCCTTATCGTCTCCCTGAGCACCTACGGGCGTATCAATGAGTATGGCTTTATCGAGACCCCGTACAGGAAGGTAAGGGATCGCCGCTTGACAGGTGAGATCGTATACATGACCGCCTCCCAGGAGGAAGAAGAGACCATCGCCCAGGCAACCATCAATATAGACGATGATGGCCGGATAATAGACGATCAGTTAGGCGTTAGACGGAAGGGTGAGTTCCTGATCGTGCCTGCCGAAGAGATAACAGCAATAGACGTTGCCCCGAACCAGCTTGTCAGTGTCTCGGCAGGGTTGGTTCCCTTCCTTGAAAACGATGATGCAAACAGGGCCTTGATGGGATCGAATATGCAGCGTCAGGCAGTGCCCCTACTGATAAGTGATGCCCCCTTGGTTGGCACCGGAATGGAAAGGAAGGTAGCAGTAGACTCCGGGGTGACCATAGTTGCCAAGAGGGATGGATGGGTGGAGGATGTAGATTCCACCCGATTGGTGATAGCCTATGACGAGGACGAAGAGGCTGGCCTTCCCGTAGAGGTCGAGATCCACAAGCTGATCAAGTATCAAAAATCCAACCAGACTACTACCCTGAATCAGACTCCTATTGTGAAACCTGGGCAGAGGGTTTCCAGGGGTGAGGTCCTGGTGGACGGGCCTTCCACCAAGTACGGTGAGCTGGCGCTTGGCAAGAATGTGGTCGTGGCCTTCATGCCATGGCGCGGTTACAATTTCGAGGACGCGATCATAGTAAGCGAGCGCCTTGTCAAAGACGATGTATTCACCTCTGTGCATATAGAGGAATTCGAGGTCGAGGCCCGTGACACAAAACTGGGTAAGGAAGAGATCACAAGGGATATACCCAATGTCGGTGAAGAGGCCCTGAAAAACCTGGATGATTCGGGAATCATCAGGGTAGGGGCGGAGGTCAAGGCCGGTGATATCCTGGTTGGAAAGGTTACTCCCAAGGGTGAAACCCAGCTATCACCGGAAGAGAAGCTCTTGAGGGCTATATTTGGTGAAAAAGCCGGGGACGTAAAGGACACCTCTCTCCGGGTACCTCCCGGTGTCAAGGGGGTGGTTATCGATGCAAAGGTTTTTTGCAGGAAAGGGGTGCCAAAGGATGAGCGGGCGCAGGCCATTGAGGATCTTGAGATCGCAGCAATCCTCAAGGACCAGGAAGACGAAATAAAGGTTATCAGGCGTACAGCGCTCAAGAAGCTGTACCGTCATTTTGCAGGGCGAAAGACCGCTGTGCCTATAAAAGATATCAGGGGTGAGTTGCTGCTGGATGTAGGAGGGGAGATTACCGAGGATGTCCTTGAGAAGATCCCATTTCACGCCCTGGCGGACATAGTCCTTGAGGGTAAAACAAAGATCGACCCGGTGGTTGCTGATGTACTTAACTGGTACGAGGGGGAGATCGAAAGGATTCGTTCCTTTTTCGAAGGCAAGATCGAGCGGCTCAAAAAGGGCGACGATCTTCCACCGGGTGTCATCAAGATGGTCAGGGTCTACGTGGCCATGAAGAGGAAGTTGTCCGTAGGGTACAAGATGGCTGGGCGCCATGGGAACAAGGGCGTGGTATCCAAGATTGTCCCTGAGGAGGACATGCCCTACTTTGCCGATGGTACGCCAGTGGATATCATACTCAATCCCCTTGGTGTGCCCTCCCGTATGAACGTGGGCCAGATCCTGGAGGTACACCTGGGCTGGGGCGCCAAGAGCCTCGGGCGTCAACTGGAGGCCATGGCCAAGCAATTCCAGATCGAGAAGATCAAGGCCAAGCTTTCAAGGATCTATTCACCAGAAGAGCTGTCGGCCCTGTTGGATGGCCTTGACGATGAACAGGTCAGGGAACTGGCGCTTCATCTTGGAAACGGCATACCTGTGGCAACGCCGGTATTCGATGGCGCTGATGAGCACACGATCCGCAAGTTCCTGGTGGAATCCGATCAGCCGGAGCTGGGGCAGGTTGCCCTGTATGATGGCGGGACAGGTGAGCCCTTTGCCGAAAAGGTAACGGTTGGGGTGATGTACATGCTAAAGCTCCATCACCTAGTGGCTGACAAGATACACGCAAGGTCTACGGGGCCTTATTCGCTTGTAACCCAGCAGCCCCTTGGTGGTAAGGCCCAGTTTGGTGGCCAGCGGCTGGGAGAAATGGAGGTCTGGGCCATGGAGGCCTATGGCGCTGCCTATTCCCTCCAGGAGTTTCTGACCGTTAAATCCGACGACGTGGTAGGTCGTTCAAGGATGTATGAAAAGATAGTGAAGGGTAACAATTTTCTTGAGGCTGGTCTTCCGGAATCCTTCAACGTGCTAGTAAAGGAACTTCAAGGATTATGCATGGATATAGATTTATTGGAGTAATCGGCAATAGTCGGATATGGCAAGCCATTTTACCATAAACATTCATCCTGCCCTGGGTCGTGTTTTCATGCACTTTGGGATGCGCCTTCAAGGTTGCGGACCGCATGAAGGTTTGGGCTGAAGAAATAATTTTGACGAACGTGGACAATTTATAAACCTGTTGTGAGGGATGCATCGTGTTCGAAAAGTCATGGAAGGATGCATCACCAACAGGCCTGAGAAGAGGTTTGCTCAATGGATGATCTTTTATCGCTTTTTACCAAGCCTAAAGATCCTTTAAATTTCAAGGCAGTACGTATATCGGTTTCTTCCCCAGAGAATATACTTAAGAGGTCACACGGTGAGGTCAAACAACCTGAGACCATAAACTATCGGACCTTCAAACCCGAAAGGGATGGCCTGTTTTGCGCGAAGATTTTCGGACCCGTAAAGGATTACGAATGCCTGTGCGGCAAGTACAAACGTATGAAGCACAGGGGGGTCGTATGTGAAAAATGCGGGGTCGAGGTGATTCAGTCAAAGGTTCGCCGGAGCAGGATGGCCCACATTTCCCTTGCTGCACCGGTTGCCCATATCTGGTTTTTAAAAAGTCTTCCCAGCAAGATAGGCTCGCTCCTCGATCTGAGCCTCAAGGAACTGGAGCGGGTGCTGTATTTTGAATCCCATATCGTTATCGAGTCCCAGCTCCCGGAGATCCCTGTAGGCACCTTGATGACCGATGAGGCCTATCACAAGAACCTAGAGCAGTTCGGTGACAAGTTTAAGGTGGGTATCGGTGCTGAGGCAGTGCATCTGTTACTGGGCCAGCTTGACCTGGATTCACTATCGAGACAACTCAGGGAGGACATGCAGAAGACCCGTTCCGAGGCCAAGAGAAAGAAACTGGGCAAGAGACTCCGGGTAGTGGAGGCATTCAGGGATTCTGGTAACAGGCCAGAGTGGATGATACTAAGCGTGGTTCCGGTTTTGCCCCCTGATCTCAGGCCCTTGGTGCCCCTTGATGGCGGCCGTTTTGCTACCTCTGACCTGAACGATCTCTACCGAAGGGTTATAAACAGGAATAACCGGCTGAAACGGCTCAAGGAATTAGATGCCCCTGAGATCATCATCAGGAATGAAAAGAGGATGCTCCAGGAGGCAGTGGATGTCCTTTTTGATAATGGCCGAAGGGGAAGGGTGGTTACTGGTCCCAACAAAAGGCCCCTTAAGTCGCTTTCCGACATGCTCAAGGGGAAACAAGGCCGTTTTCGCCAGAACCTACTGGGTAAAAGGGTTGATTATTCAGGTAGGTCCGTGATCGTCGTGGGGCCGGAGTTGCGGCTTCATCAGTGTGGCCTGCCGAAGCAGATGGCCATCGAGTTGTTCAAACCATTCATATACAACAAGCTTGAACAGAAGGGGTTGGTCACCACCATAAAGAGTGCGAAGAAGATGGTGGAGAAGGAACTGCCCGGGGTCTGGGATGCGCTCGACGAGGTCGTAAGGGAACATCCAATCCTCTTGAACCGCGCCCCGACATTGCACAGGCTGGGCATACAGGCATTCGAGCCGGTGCTCGTGGAGGGCAAGGCAATAATGCTTCATCCCCTGGTTTGCGTTGCCTACAATGCAGATTTCGACGGGGACCAGATGGCAGTACACGTGCCACTTTCAATCGAGGCCCAGACCGAGGCACGGGTCTTGATGATGTCCACCAACAATGTGCTCTCCCCTGCGCATGGTGAGCCGATCATTATGGCAACCCAGGACATCGTGCTTGGCATCTACTATATGACCAGGGAGAGGCCTTTCGCAGTTGGAGAGGGCAAGAGCTTCATATCACCTGAAGAGGTAATACTGGCCTGGAACAGGGGAAGTGTGCATCTTCAGGCCCGTATCAGGGTCCGAATCAAGGGAAAGATGGTGGATACAACCGTGGGCAGGGTCATACTTGCCGATATCGTGCCTGAGGAGGTTCCGTTTGAACTGCTGAACAAGGTGCTTCGCAAAAAAGACCTGGCCAAGTTGATAGACGTCAGCTACAGGAAGGCAGGTGCCAAGAAGACGTGTATACTCGCTGACAGGATAAAGGACGTTGGCTATAAATTTGCCTCTTATGCCGGTATTTCTATCGCGATCAACGACATGAAGGTGCCGGTTAACAAGGAAGAGGTCCTTAGGAAGGCCCAGGCAGAGGTTGCCGAGGTGCAGAACCAGTACGCCGAGGGCCTCATAACGGATGGTGAAAGATATAACAAGGTGATCGATATCTGGAGCCGGGCTACCGATGATGTTGCTAAGGAGATGATGGATGAGATCTCTGTAGAATATGTCCGGGACAAGGAAGGAAAAATAGTTTCGGTTCCCAGTTTCAATCCCATATTTGTCATGGCCGATTCAGGGGCCAGGGGAAGCAAGGATCAGATCAGGCAACTTGCCGGTATGCGTGGGCTTATGGCCAAGCCATCAGGTGAGATTATTGAAACGCCAATCCAGGCGAATTTCAGGGAAGGCCTGAGTGTACTCGAATACTTCATATCCACCCACGGTGCCCGGAAGGGCCTAGCAGATACAGCGCTCAAAACAGCCAATTCCGGGTACCTGACCAGGCGCCTGGTGGATGTCGCGCAGGATTCCACTATCACTATGGAGGACTGCGGCACTATAGACGGGATAGAGATAGAACACCTGATGGAAGGTGGTGAAATAATCCAGCGTCTTGGGGAAAGGATCCTTGGACGCGTGGCCTTGATGGATATCGTTGATCCTGTGACAGGTGAGGTCCTGGTGCCAGCCAACCAGGAGATAGACGAAGAGGGTATAAAGAAGATAGAAGATGCCGGAATATCCAAGGTGGAGATAAGGTCGGTCCTGGTGTGTAGGGCTCCATTCGGCGTGTGTTCTAAGTGTTACGGCAGGGACCTGTCCAGGGGACGACTTGTGGCTCAGGGTGAGGCCGTGGGTATCATTGCTGCAGAATCTATCGGTGAACCCGGGACCCAACTCACCATGCGCACGTTCCATATCGGGGGAACGGCAAGCGGCAAGGTGGAACAGGCAGAGATCCGGTCAAGGGGTAAGGGTGTGGTCAAGTTTGAAAGGGTGAACGCAGTCAGGAATGCCGAAGGCCGTAATGTGGTACTCAATCGAAACGGTGAGATCGTTATCGTGGCCCCGGACGGACGTGAGCGGGAGCGCTATCCGGTCATCTATGGTGCGGAGCTGCTGGTCGAGGAGGGCCAGGAGGTCGAGCCAGGCCAGAAACTTGCCCAATGGGATCCATTTACCATACCGATACTTACTGAGGTGCCTGGTAAGGTCAAATTCGGCGATATCATTGAGGGTGTAACCATACAAGAAAAGGTGGATCCAGTAACCGGCAAGGCTAGCAAGGTGGTGATTCAGCATAAGGCCGCTGAATACAGGCCGAGGGTATCCATCAAGGACGAACGAGGCCGCACCTTGAAGTTGGTCAAATCAAAGGGTGAAGCCAGGTATTTCCTGCCCGTGGGGGCCATCATCACGGTCAATGAAGGGGAGATGATCCAGGCCGGGGAGCCGGTGGCCAAGATTCCAAGGGAGACCACAAAGACCAAGGACATCACTGGGGGTCTGCCAAGGGTGGCTGAACTCTTCGAGGTCAGAAAACCCAAGGAATACGCCATCATCAGCGACATAGACGGTGTCGTGTCCTTCGGCAAAGATATAAAGAGCAAACGCCGTATCATAATCACGCCAGAGTTTGGTGAGCCGAAGGAATATCTGGTGCCCAGGGGAAAACACATCAATGTACATGAAGGTGACTATGTCAGGGCCGGTGAACCACTGATGGACGGTGTGGTCAATCCCCATGATATCCTGCGGGTGAAGGGCATCAAGGAGCTGGCAAGGTATCTGGTGGATGAGATCCAGGAGGTCTACCGGCTGCAGGGGGTCAAAATTAACGATAAGCACATAGAGGTCATCGTGCGCCAGATGCTTCGACGGGTCAAGATAACCAGTGTGGGTGACAGCCACTTCATGCTGGGTGAGCAGGTGGAGCGTACCGAGTTCGAGAAGGAAAACGAAAAGATCCTCGCCGAGGGTGGTGAACCGGCAACCGCAGAACCTATGTTGCTGGGAATTACCAGGGCATCGTTGACAACGGATAGCTTCATTTCGGCGGCCTCCTTCCAGGAGACTACAAAGGTACTTACCGATGCCTCTATCATGGGAAAGGTAGACCATCTGCGCGGATTGAAGGAAAATGTGATCATGGGCCGCTTGATCCCAGCAGGAACAGGCAGGGTTTTCTACGAAGAAAAGGAGCGGAAACGGTCCCTGCCATTACAGGGATAAACAGGGAGCGATCCCAACTAGAGAGAATGGATATGCAAAAAGATAAAGGCAAGGATGTTGGTCCAGTGACGGGGCTTCCACCGGATATTTCTGTTCCTGATTCGGTAAAGGATATCTATGGACGGCTCAAGGCCAAATATAGGCTAGAATTCGATCACCTTTCGATAAAAGGCAGGCCGTTTTTCTTCCTGAAGGTTGCCGATATTGAACCGCTCATTGCAGGCAAGGATATCTTCAAGGATGCAGCAGACTTCCCCTTTTGGGTCAAGATTTGGGAGGCCGCCGTTGTAATGGCCCACTTCATGGCACGTAGCACACCTATTCCGGGTCATAAGGTTCTTGAAATAGGCGCTGGCCTGGGGGTGGCCGGCATCGTGGCATCTGCCTTTGGCCATGATGTGACCGTTACCGACTACACGGATGAGATACTCGATTTTGTGCGGGTCTCATCAGCGGTCAACGGGTGCAGTCCGGCCTGTGCCACATTGGATTGGAATAATCCGTCGGAACTGGGCCTCTTTGATACCCTGATCGGTTCAGAGGTCCTTTTCCACGAGAAATTCTTCGATCCTCTCCTAGAGGTTTTTTCTAGATATCTGGCACCTGGTGGGACTATTTACTTGGCCCACGATGTCAGAAGAAAAAGTGTCAGGCCATTTCTGGAAAGATGTGAAGAGCGTTATGAGATAGCGGCCCAAAAGCAGGTTCTACGTTCCGACGATGAGACCATTGAGGTTATACTTGCAAGATTGCGGCAAAGGGCTTGATTTTACCCATTATTCATTCCATGCCTTCTTAACGTACGGTTTGATTGTCTGGCCTGGATATGGAAGAAGCCATCTGGGTCTAATCCCTTGAATACCCAGGAATGTTGATATTCGTACAGCTTCCCGATTTACATCTATACTCCTGTACGGAAGGCCTACTACTGCTGGCCTTCCCACTACCACTATCCACGGAGATATTTGGAGCACTCATGAGCTTTCCCACCTCAGGGCTTTGACACTTGGGGCATCGAACGTTTCCCATCTCTTTTTTAGTCATCAAGAGCAGTTCAAATACATAATCACAGCTTCTGCATTGGAATTCATGGATTGGCATATGTTTCCTCCAATATCAGGTCGAGCCATCTGAAAGGCCTTACCCCCTTTTATACCAGATGGCCGATGGTGTGGTTTTATTGGCCAAGGAGGGCCTTAGCACGACCGTAGCCCGGCCCTTTCCCATGCATTTTCTGCAAACTTGCAACCTCCATGACCTGGAATCTGGGAAAATAAAAAGGAAGGGGGAGACAAGCCCCTTCCTTCCAGGATTATTTATCTAACGGATTACTACAGTATTTTCTAGAAATATACCTCAAAGGTGAGATAGAAGTTCTGCAATTTGTCCAGAGGCATGAACATCTGGGCATTCATCGGATCATCAAGGTCATCTACATCGATTGGTTTCCCTAGCCATGATCCACTACCGGTATAATTTATCCAGTAATACTGGTAACCTGCCCTGACAAATGCCCTGCCATATTTTGATAGCGGGGTTTCGGGGATATCCCATATCCAGTAGACCTCACCTACATGACCCCTAGTGGCAAGCTTTGAAAGATACAGGTCGTCAGCCGCTGGGGTAAAGTTGATCCAGTAACGAGAGCCATAGTTGTACTCAAACCCAACCTTGCTATTGAGTTGTTCAAGAGGGACCCTGGCGCCAACATAGGTTGCCCATCCCCAGTGATTTTCGTCTTCGCCGGGATTGTTCAATAGGCCTGCGCCCATATAGCCATGACCCCGACTATCCGTGCGGCTCACCCCTGCGCTGAAGAACCAGTCTATTCCGCGGAATTGGTTCATGTAGACACCACTTACATGATAGATGTCTCCCAGTTCACCGGTTGCATTGGTGGGAAGCCCTCTGTTATTGGTATTTTCCATAAAGTCAGGTACATCGGCTGCCTTGAACAACTGGATGTTTGAAAATACGTGGTCATCCGGTTCGTTGATTATGTCCCAGCTTATGCCGTACAGATCCACATCGTCCAACTTGTGATCCCTGTATTTGAATCCTGACTCGAATCCACGGCCATAACATATGCGGATCTTGCCTGGCCACGGGTTGAAGTACTGGTAACCAATGGTGGCCCCATCGAATGTCCAATCTACCCCCAGGGCAACCGGTGTAGCGTAACGTTTGTCATAATTGTATTTGAGCTGAAGCGGTGGACCATCAACCGTGGGGCGGCGTCCCACGGAGAACCAGATAGGCAGGTCAGCGATATTGGTCCAGTTGACATAGGCATTTTCTACGCGTAGGACCGCATCATTGGGCCTGCGGCTTATGTTCGGATCCCAGGCAAAACCGTTTTGGGCGAAGAACGGGGCAGCGGTGGCCCTTGCGGTTTCCATACCCCAGATCTTGTACATGGCAATGCGGCCTTTGAAATTGATGTTATCCGTGGCCTGTGCCTTTATGTTGAAGCGGAGGCGTGTGGTATATAAGGTGTCATTGTCAGGATTGAACCCAGAGGTCTTGTGGAAATTCATGGCGTTTAACAGGGCAACCCTCTGATCCTTGTTGAGGCTCCCCATCAGGCCTTGAATTACACCCATTCTCTGTTCGACGCTCATACTGTCCCACTGTGCCATGACGGCACCCATCTGGGCCTGCAGGGCGGGGGACAGGGATGGAAGCATAGGGGTCATGAATGCCCCCAGGCTTGCGGCATCATAGCCTGCCATTGTTCCCATGGCCGACTGTATGGTATCTGCTGCCCAGTATCCCTTGACATGGGCCCTTGCAGAATCCAGCCTGAAGCGGAAGTCACCAGAAAAGTCAAACCGGTCCACCCCGTTTACAGTCACATCTTCAAGTTTCTCAGAGACATCATTCACCGTATCCATGGTTTCCTGCTGTTGTTCCTTGACGGCCTTGACCGTGTGCATGGCCTTCTGCTGTTGTGCCCGTACCTCGTTCAGTTGCTGTTTGACCTGTTCGAGTTCTCTGCTGAGCATATCGATCTTGTTCAACAGCTCTTCAGTGCTGGGAGCGGCGTAACCGCCGGCAATGGCCATTGCCGGGAAAATCAAGGTAAATGCCAAGAATCCAAACCACAGCCTTTTCATAAACAGATTCCCTCCGTTGTTGGTTAAGATTAGAAGATTTATAAATAGAGTGATCATTAAAGCTTAAGTGAGGTTTGTATTAAAAAAAGCTTGACCTGTCAAGCGCATAATGTAGGAATGAACCCATGGTAAATCCTGTACTTATGATGTTTCTCATGGGTAGGGCCATGGGATATTGGGGTGAAAAATGCGATTATTTAAGGCGCCGTGTAATTTGGACGTAGAAGATTTTATTAAGAGGTTGAAATCGTATCCTGACAGTAAAAATGCCGGTATGGTGCTCATACACAATGGTATAGTCCGGGCTACCAGCAGGAACGGGGACGATGTTTTTTCTATGGAAGTGACGGCGGATGAAGATCGTCTCGGTGAGATCATATCATGGGCCAGTGGCCTTCCGGGGATTTTGGCTGTAGATGCCGAGGTAGTTACCGGCAGGCTTTATGTTTGAGATGATATAATGCTTTTGGGGGTTGCAGGGGATGTGAGGCAAAACGTAATCCATGCACTTGCTGTCACCCTGGATCGCATAAAACAAGAGGTAACGAAAAAACAGGAGTTTAGTGCTTGAGCTGGTTGAGGTCACTTGACGAGAAGGATCAGATAATTTTCGTCTGCCGCAGGCTTTACGAAAAGGGATTGGTTGCTGGGGCAGATGGCAACATCAGCATGATGTTGTCTGGAGGGAACAGTGTCCTGATAACTTCAAGCGGTACTCACAAGGGACTGTTGACCCGCGACGATCTGTTGACAGTGGGAATGGATGGAAAGGTGGTCAAAGGCCATGGGCATCCGTCTTCAGAGTTGGCGATGCATCTTGCCATATATGCCGCTGAGGAAAGAACCAAGGCGATAATCCATGTCCATCCGCCGTGGACCCTCGCGGTTACCCTGTCCAGGGGGATCTTTCCAGTAGATTATCTCGTGGAGTCAAGGATGCTGCTGAAGGATGTACCCGTCGTGCCGTTCAGGAGACCGGGTGGAGAGGGCCTGGCCAGGGAGGTTGTGAACCTGTTGGGAGAAGGTCCTGCCATAGTGCTCGCAAATCATGGGGCCGTTACCAGGGGGAAAACGATCCAAGAGGCCTTCTGCGCGGCAGAGTGCCTGGAGAATACGGCCAAGATCTTTGCCCTTGGCAGCATGCTGGGTACTCCGCGCCCTATCCCGAATTGGAAGGGCTGAGCATGCCTCTTTCTGCATCCAGCACGTACAGGCCGCCTATCAACACCGGATAGTTGTCAGGGACGTGTCCGATTGGTAGTCCGTAGATCACAGGGATACCCAAGGTCTTGAACCGGTCCTCCAGTAGACTGATAAGGGTTTCTTCAGGAAAGCCCGTATCCTTCAGGCTTCCGATCGCCAGCCCTGCCAGTTTGTTTAAGCGGCTGCTGAGCAGCAGGTGGGTCAGCATTCTGTCTATCCTGTACAGGGGTTCCCTGTGGTCTTCCAATACCAGTATCGCATTCTCCCAGGGAGGTTCAAAGGGTGTTCCTATCGTATGACAGATGCAGGTAAGGTTCCCGCCTATCAGGACGCCCTTTGCCCGTCCGTGAAAGAGTCCCTTCCCGGCCAGTTCTGGCAGCTCACCCATGATGGCATGCCAGAGGGCTTGTCTTGCGTCGTTCGAAACGGTCTGGAGGGAGGTGATCATGGGGGCGTGCAGGGAGACCAAGCCCCTGGAACTTATGGCCGCATGGATGAATGTCAGGTCGCTATATCCTATAATTATTGGGGAATGCCGGGTAAGGAGATTCCAATCCACCCCCTTGAGCCAGCGCATGCACCCGTAACCACCCCTAACCCCCCATATGAAGTCGAGGTAATAACTTGATATCATTTCTTCGAAGCGTCGTGCTTGGTTCTGGTCCGTGTCTGCCAGATATGCAAAAGGGCTTTGCCCTATTGGAATGATTCCTTCCCTGGGGTATTCAAGCTGTAAAAACGGTGCCTCCCTTTCAATTAGTGCAAGGCTGCACCTGAGTTCTCCGGATGGGGAGGGGCTTGCTGGTAAAAGGGGGGCCAGTCTGTATTTTTGGTTGTTATCTCTATGCGAATTATGCAATAGGCCTTCCGAAGCACTCGATTGACAAGTTGTTGTCAAGTACTTATTTTATCATCCAGTTTCATAAGACCATTAACAGATCATGGGCGACTGCCGACATTCCCATCAATATATAAATATCACAATTATTAGATATTGTAATCTAGTCGAGATGGGTTTCCACCCTTTATGAACCGTGGTTCCTGGAGATGGACTGTAAAGGTAAGGAAATAGCGGTATGGACCTCTACGGGCCGATGGCCTGCCAGGTACACGGAGCCGGTAGTTGTCCGAATAGGGCATTGAACCATTGAATAGCCAGAAGGATTATTATAAAATTCTTGGGGTGGCCAAGGATGCCTCTGCCGATGAGATAAAAAGGGCCTTCAGGAGGCTGGCCATAAAATATCATCCCGATAAGAACAGGGGTGACGAGGCGGCAGCGGAACGTTTCAAGGAAATCAACGAGGCCTATGCAGTGCTGAGCAATCCGGAAAAAAGGAAACAGTACGACGCCTTTGGCTCAGGTGAATTCCACAGGAGATATTCCCAGGAGGATATATTCCAGGACTTTGATTTTTCCGATGTGTTCAAGGACCTGGGAATGGGGGCGGATATATTTACCAGGATGTTTTTTGGCGGTGGCAGGACTGGTGCCGGCTTTGAGGATATCTTTTCTCAGTCTTTTAAGGATGCCGGTGCAGGAAGATACACCAGCCAGGGCACCTATGGATTCCAGCAATCCAAGCCAAGGGGCAGGGATGTCGTCCTGGATCTGAAAATTACCCCCCAGGAGGCGATGGAGGGGACAAAAAAGATTATTTCGCTTCATACCGGCGGTCAGCCAGAAAGGATATCGGTCAAGGTGCCCAGAGGGATCAAGGCCGGCATGAGGATCAGGGTCAAGGGCAAGGGAATCCCTGGCCCTGGTGGCAGGGGAGACCTGTATCTGCGTATAGGGATGCTGGTTCCCCCTGGTTTCAGGATTAATGGGGCCGACGTAGAGATAGATCACTCGATCCGCTTCTCAGAGGCCTGCCTGGGGACACAAATAGAGGTGCCCACCCTTGATAATCGGCATGTACGCCTGAAGGTTCCTGCGGGTACGGCGTGCGGGCAAAAATTGCGTCTGAGGGGCAAGGGCCTGGTCAATGCCAATGGTATGAGGGGAGATCAATTGGTCAGGATCATAGTGGACGTGCCCCGGCGCCTTACAAGAAGACAGAAGAAACTTATCCAGGAACTGATCAGGGAAGGGCTCTAGCCTTGTTTAGTGGGCAGGGGTTTCCTTTTTTATAAGGGCGGCGGCCAGGATATGTCCTGGGCCGCCTATTACATTTGGATGGTTATCTCTTGAAATATTTCGGTGGTGTATTGTTTACGATGAACTTTACTGCCTCGTACATGCAGTTTCTGATGGCCTTTTCCATCGGGGTTTTGGCATAGGCACCAAGGCCACCTCCAAGCGGGGTGCTGCCAATGACACCACCAAGAAGTCCGCCCGCAGATATAGCCCTTGCGGTTCCTTCGACCCTGGTTGCAGCAAGCACCTCGGAGGTATCCACATCAATTATCCTTATATCCATGGCCATCGAGGTCTTGCTGAATGCCCCGGTTACTCCTCCCAGCACGTTGCCGAACAGGCCGCCCAATGCGCCTCGGGCCCCGGATGTTCCTGGTTCCCAGCCGGTTACGGAGCCAACTATTATCAGGTCCGCCTCCTTGATCTTTCCCTTTCGGCTCTTTTTATTCCTGGTGTAGCCTTGTTCCCGGAGTTTCATCTCCTCGGTAAGCGCTCCGAAATCCTGCCTTTCCAGCACCCGGAAACACCTCGTCTGTACCAGGCTTGTCACGAGCATATCCCTGAGCCCTGTCATCACGCCTGATTCATGGCTGATAGTATAGGTCCCTCCTGGCCCTCTGATCGTAGTCCCTCCACCACCGCCTACACGCCAGTCGAACCGGGCTACAGCCACCTTGGCCTTGCCGGGGCATGAAAAGGACTGCTGTGCCATGGTATTATCGACCTTGGCGGTCGGCTGAACCATGGATTCACAGCCGGTAAGCATCAGCATGAGTGCTGCAGAGAGGCCCAAGAGCATAAAGATATGTTTCCCCATAATACCTCCTTAAGCATTGATGTAGTAAGCCTCCATGGGGATACCAATAACTTCATTGGCGGGGCAATTGGAATGCACAGAGAAACAAGCCTGTATGCCCCTTGCCTTAAGCCTGGTACCCTATGAAGGTCCTAAAAGTGCGGGGTTGGTGAAACCGCACATGCTTTCAATCCTGAGATCGGTTATAAACAGAAATCCCTGAAGAAATATTCTCTGACCCTATGGCTAGTGCCGAGCCAGCCCTGCGTTGCACTATTGACTCAACACTGGATCCCAATTCCTTATGTCGGCCATACTTTTTGATATCACTGTAGCCTGTCAGCCTCAAATCTATAGGGCGTTTTCCATGATATATTTTTTTATCAGGGCGGTATCTGCCAGCATGACCTTACAGCGAACATCCCTTTCTTCCAACCCCCTCATGGATTCAGGCCGTTCAGGCTCCCTTCCTATAGCCTTTCTTACCGCATCTGGGAATTTTGCAGGATGGGCCGTGGCAAGACATACCATAGGTCCTTCGAGTATCTGTGACTTGAGCCTTCTTGCTCCGGCTACTCCTACTGCCGTATGCGGATCAAGCACGTAACCACAGTCCTGATAGGTTTCCCTTATGGCCGCAAGGGTTTCTTCCTGGTCTACGGATGTCGAGGCAAAATCCTTTCTTATTTGTGAGCGTTCCTCCTGGGAAAAGATTATCTCTCCACCTGCCTGGAATCCCTCCATGGCATTTCTGACCCTTTCTGGCCTATGGCCATAGAGGTAGTAGAGATAACGTTCGAAGTTGCTTGCCACTTGAATGTCCATTGAAGGGCTGATGGTCGGTACGACACAACCTCTTGAGTATCTGCCTTCAAGTACGAACCGGGTAAGAATATTGTTTTCATTGGTGGCAAGTATCAGGCGGCCGATAAGGGGATTAATCATTCGTCGTGCCAGGAAACCGGCAAATATATCCCCAAAATTTCCGGTTGGAACCGAGAAATTGACCCTCCTGGCCCCTGCCCTGGAAACGAGTTTCAAGGCGGCATAAATGTAATAGACTACCTGGGCGAGTATCCTGGCCCAGTTGATGGAGTTGATCGATCCAAGCCGATATCTGGTCTTGAAGTCCAGGTCATTGAATATCTCCTTGACTATGTTCTGGCAATCGTCAAACGTACCCTCTACGGCAAGATTGAAGACATTTTTGTCAGGGACAGTGGTCATCTGCAGGGCCTGTACAGGACTTACCCGACCCTTGGGATGCAATATGAATATATTTATGTTCTCTTTTCCCTTGACTCCGTATATGGCGGCGCTGCCGGTATCTCCTGATGTGGCACCAAGTATATTCATGCACGAACGTTGTTCTTCGAGTAGTAGAGAGAAGATGTTCCCCAGGAATTGAAGGGCTATGTCTTTGAACGCAAGGGTGGGGCCATGAAAGAGCTCCAGGACGTATTCCTTGCCGGTGTTTATCACAGGGGTGACTTCAGTGGTATCGAAGGTAGCATATGACCTTTCAACGATCTGCTCTATCGTGGCACGTGGTATATCATCAACGAAGAGTCCTATGATTTCACAGGCAAGTGCCTGATAATCCAACTCCTGCCATCTGGCGATGGTTGCTTGGTCAATGGAGGGTATACGATTCGGCAGGAGCAACCCTCCATCGGTGGCAAGCCCCATCATCACCGCTTGTTTGAATTTTAGTGGCTCGACCCGTCCCCGGGTGCTTATATATTCCATGTTTTGCATGTTAGGTCTGAATCAGGTGCGTTTTTTCATACCTATATGGTTGCTTGCCCGAACATCCTGCCAGGCATGAACCCGGATTATGCAGCTCGCAAGTTTGCCGAAGAATTTTATTTATTCAGCACTTGAAGTGCATAATTTGCAGCTCTCCGGCGGTATTTTATCCTGGGCCATACACCTCAGGTACCTGAGAATTAGTGTTCCAGCTTGCCGCCCGCCAGATCCAGGGCCTTTTTCAGCCCTGCGTTCACCTGTTGAAGTGCGGAAAACGCCTCCAATATGGCGTCAGCCACCTGGGAGTTTCCCTCCTTCTTCATCTGTTCCGCCCATTCGGCGAATTCCTTGCCGTGTTCCTCGTTATGGGTTATCCAGTGAGGTATCAGTACCCTCAATTTTTCCACATCTGTCACGTCTAAACACCTCTGATGGAAATTGATCGATTTCTAAAGGGCCCCTGGTGTTCGTATGCCATAGAGAATAGAAGCCATTTCTGCGTGTTTTTCAAGCTGTTTCATTCGATTGGTTCAAGAATAATCTTGTGTTTCAGAAGGTCTATAGTAACAATTTTTGCCGGTATTGTCTTCGGTTCTTCGAAAAAACCCTGTATCTTTACCCCCTCTGGGCATGGTTCCACAAGAATTGCGTCCCGTAGTATTTCTTCCTCGGAATTTCCCTTTTTCATATAAACAGTGGATTGACACATTATAGGGCTCCTTAATAATTGAGCAGTTTGCATTGTCTGTAGGGGCTTGACTTGAAACCCTTTTTAATTATAACTGATCCGGTAGCCTGATAGCGACCCCTTTTTAAATAAATGGAGGAAAAAAGAATGCCAAGAGCTATAACCAATATCGATTCGATGGAAGTATTGGATTCCCGGGGTAATCCCACGGTCCGCACCTTTGTCGTGTTGGAGGATGGCTGTACGGGGGTTGCCTCGGTGCCCTCTGGCGCGTCAACCGGTGAAAACGAGGCATTGGAATTGAGGGATGGAGACACTGAACGGTATGGAGGAAAGGGGGTGCTGAAGGCGGTGATAAACGTCACCCAGACCATAGCCCCCAGGCTTATAGGGGTAGAGGCGACCAAACAGCGTGAAATCGACCAGATCATGATAGACTTGGATGGCACGGAATACAAGAAGAACCTGGGGGCCAATGCCATACTTTCGGTCTCCATGGCGGTCACCAGGGCCGCGGCCCTCAGTCTGCGGCTGCCCCTCTATGAATATCTTGGGGGATCTCCGGCAAACCGTCTGCCTGTCCCCATGATGAACATACTCAATGGGGGACAGCATGCGGATTGCAGCGTTGATTTCCAGGAATTCATGATTGTCCCGATAGGAGCCCCTTCCTTCGCTGAAGCCATTCGTTACGGAGCCGAGACATTTCATGCCCTCAAGGTGATATTAAAGGAAAAAGGCTATGCAACCGCCGTGGGTGATGAAGGGGGATTTGCACCGAACCTGACCAGTAATGAGGAACCGTGTGAATTGATCGTGGATGCCATAGAAAAGGCAGGTTATCGGCCCGGAGAGGACGTGGCCATTGCCCTCGATCCGGCGGCAAGCTCCTTTTATAGGGATGGTAGGTATGTGCTCGAACGCTCTGGAGGGGGAGAAAAGACCAGTGAAGAGATGGTCGAGCTGTTCAAATCATGGATAGAAAGGTATCCCATTGTTTCCATCGAAGATGGTTTGGCAGAAGACGATTGGGACGGATTCAGGCTCTTGACCAGTGAGCTTGGCGACAGGGTCCAGATAGTGGGAGATGACATCTTTGTCACCAACACGAATTTTATACGGCGTGGAATCAAGGAGGGCACAGCCAATTCCGTGCTCATAAAGCTCAACCAGATCGGAAGCATTAGCGAGACAATCGACGCAATACGCCTGTGCAGGGAGGCAGGCTGGACCTATGTGGTATCCCATCGTTCCGGTGAAACCGAGGATGCATTCATAGCGGATTTCACAGTAGCCATGGATGGCAGACAGATCAAGACGGGTTCTGCCTGCCGGAGTGAACGCCTGGCAAAATATAACCGGCTTCTGGAAATAGAAAGGGAGCTCGGGGTAGCTGCCTGCTTCGCCAACCCATACAGGTAAGGGATTTCTGGTGGGGAATCCCCACGTCCTTGTCCAATAGCCATGTCATGTGTTGGCAAAAGCCTTACACGCCTGGCATGCCCCGGTTCTGCTTCCTTTGTGGCGGAGTGGGCGTTCAGGCTTAGGCCCCGTGTGGCTGTTCGGTATTTCTATCCATTGCCTCCTGGCCCGTAATCAAACAGGAGGAGTTGGGAGCGTTCATCCCCTTCATCCAGTTCGGCTATTTCCTTGAGCGTGGGCATGGAAGACAAATCGTCTAACTGAAATATCTGTAGAAAGCGTCTGGTAGTGCGGTAGAGCAGGGGACGACCGGGGGTGTTTTTCCTGCCAGAGATCCTTATTAGCTTTTTCTCTAAAAGGAAACGAAGTGTGCCACTGGAATCCACTCCCCTTATTTCCTCTATTTCGGCCCTGGTGGTTGGCTGGCGATAGGCGATGAGTGCCAATGTCTCAAGTGATGCCTTGCTCAGCCTGAGTGGTGGTACCTTTTTGAATCTCAATATCCATTTCTTCAGGTCCCTTCGGGTTTGAAGGCGGTAGCCGCCAGCCACATTGACAAGCTCGATGCCACGCGATTTCAAATCGTAATCCATGGCGAGTGCCTTCAAGGCCGTCTCTATTGCAGGTCTTTCGTGTTCGGGCAGATGCTTACACAGGGTAGATAGTGTGAGTGCCCCTCTAGCGGTAAAGAGTATCGCCTCTATGATTGCCTTGAGAGTCGGGGTATCACTATGGTTGGCCATTTCACGGTTATAGCTCTTCTACTACTATCGTTCCGCTTATCTTTATGTCCTTTCCATTATCGTCTATAAAGGATATAAATGACCCCTGTACCTCGATTTTGAAGCGTCCTTCCCACCTTTTTATTGGATTGCCTTGGCAATCGTACAAGGTCACTCGCCTCTTAAGCCCTATGATATCAGATTTGAAGTGCTTGAGGTTTTTCCTTTGCCTCTCGGTACATCCTCCAAGTCCAAGGATCAATAGAAATATCAATAGGATTGCGGCAAGCTTCCTGTTCATGCTCGTTTCCTGTCTCATTTTGTAACCTGGGCCAATCCAAGCTCAAAGGCCTTGAGATTGGCATCGACGAATTTAGGCTTTATTTTTTCTTTTATGTTCCTTTTAAGGTGCTCGGGCGATACAGGGATGGCTCCACAGCCTATCAGGGCTCCAAGGAGGACGATGTTGACCGCCCGTGTGGTCCCGGCTTGCCTGGCGAGGGATTCGGCATTGAATGCCACGGTGTTCTTGAACAACTGTTTTATGAAGGCAATCCATTTTCCAGGATCAGGATACCCGCTCTGCCCTAGCCTTACCGTAAACGGCTGTATGGGAATGATGTTGCTGATTATCCATGTGCCTTCATGGCATTTCGGCAGGGCACGGAGGGTCTCAAGGGGCTCGAAGCTTACCAATATATCGGCTTCTCCATTTGAGATTATAGGCCCTTCGAGCCCTCCAAGCATCACAGTAGATTCCACGACTCCTCCCCTCTGGGCCATGCCGTGGACCTCGCTTACCCTTACAGGGAATCCCTCTTCCATCATGGTCTCTCCGAGAAGCCTGGATGCCAGGAGTGTCCCCTGCCCCCCTACACCGGTAAAAAGAATCCGTTGGAATGCCATCATCCTTTTCCTCCTACTCGTTTATAATAGAGGATACAGGGGGCCTCTGCGATTACCACTGAAAGCCGGTCTTCAGCCAGCACCTCCTTGAATACCTCTATGGTTGCCTCCTTCTTGTAAGGATTCACCTTCCTCACCACCTTTACACCGCAGGCCTTCACCACGTCCTCTATTGGTACACGGGGTTTTTCATAACCAGGGGGGCTCAGCTTAATCCCTGGATTCGGCTGATGGCCGGTCATTGCAGTGGTGGAATTATCCAGGACAACGAGGCAGAAATTGTGCTCGTTGTGAACCGCGTTTACCAACGAGGAAATTCCAGAGTGGAAAAAGGTTGAATCCCCTATGAACGAGACGATCTTCTGGTCTGTGGCCACAGAGAAACCGGCAGAGGTTCCCACACTGGAGCCCATGCAGAGAAGATAGTCCGCCATCTGGATCGGTGGCAAGAGTCCCAGGGTATAACAGCCTATGTCCGTAGGGTATATGGTCCTTGGTGTATACCCCAGCAGGTCGAGGGCCCCCTTGACCGCATTGTAGGTCTCTCTGTGGGGACAGCCTTGGCACAGTGAAGGCGGTCTCATTGGCAGTTCCGGCAACCGGGAAAGGTCAGGGACCTTGGGGCCTTTGGTCTCAAGCCCAAGGATATCGGCAATGGCCTTCTTTACCATGGCGGGATCGAATTCATAGAGTCTTGAAAAATGCCCACTTGCCTTTCCCAAAATGGGTATATTAATCTTGACTTCATTGGCCAGCACCTTTAGCGTATCCTCTTGAAATGGCTCCAGTTCCTCGACTACCAATACCTTGTCTACAGATTTAAGGAATTCGATCAGAAGCTCCCTTGGTTGTGGATAGGTGAAACCAAGCCTCAAGAAGCTTACCCGCTCCTCACAGCCTAGTTCCATGATGGTATCGTGGACATAGCAGGCCGCCACGCCGCTGGCCAGTATGCCTGTCTTCCCTGATCCCCCTATACGGTTAAAAACCGATGATTCGGCCTTTTTTTGCGCCTTTTCCACCTGCTCCAGCAGGACCTTGTGACGTACCCGTGCCACGCCTGGCACAGGCACCCATCTTCCCGGGGTCCGCTCAAATTCTCCAAGGGTCTGTTTTGTCACGGGTAGTGGACCTAGTTCAACCGGTCCTCTAACATGGGATGTCCTTGTGGTGGTCCGGATTATGACAGGAAGCTCCAGCTCCTCGGATAACTCGAATGCAGCCTTGGTCATATCCCTGGCCTCCTGCGGGCCCGCAGGTTCAAGCATGGGCAGGTTCGCCAGCCTGGCATAGTAGCGGTTATCCTGTTCGTTCTGGCTTGAGTGCATGGAAGGATCGTCCGCAGTCACTATTACCATGCCACCCTTTGTGCCTATGTAGGCAAGGGTTATCAGTACGTCTGAGGCCACGTTCATCCCAACGTGCTTCATGCACGTGAGGCTTCTGAGGCCAGCGGCCGAAGCAGCGGCTGCCACCTCCATGGCTACCTTTTCGTTGGTGGAAAATTCGAAGTACAGGCGCGCTTCCGGCTCCCCTGCGAGCTGAAATAGATTATTGCCTATCTCGGACGATGGGGTCCCAGGGTAGGCAGCTGCTACGGCAAGACCTGCCTCGAGTGCTCCCCTTACAATGGCCTCGTTGCCGAGCAGCAACATCTTTTTGCCAGGATTGTCTGTTATGAGTGGATGCATAGAGTTTTTTCCCTTTTAAACTAGAGATGATCGGCGCAGATTTCCATGAGTGCCCTGTTCGTTCCGTGTATCTTACTATACGTTCATCCCTGGCTGGGGTAGCGTTTGTGCAAGTATCCCTTGACATGAAAATACGGCCCTGATGGAAGATATTTTTTTCAGGATCCTTCCAGTCACCACTGCTATTGGATTTGAGGGCACCTTGCTGTAGGATTTTTTTCAGGGGTAATCGTCAGAGAATTCCTGTTATGCAAAGCGGTTACGAAGCAAGCTCTGACATCTTTACTATGTCGCCAGATTTGAATCCCTGGCCTGAGATGATAACGGCCTTCGATGCATCTGTCCCGAATAGCGAATCTATCTTGATCTCTCCCTTGAAAGGGCCTGGTGCGAAACCCAGGGAGTGTCCGGTAATCGGATCAATAATCTCTTGTCCCAGGCCGAACACCTTGAGCCTATCTCCGGGCTGGAGCCCGGTGAGCCTTCCTGCATTCAAATAGATACCATCGGCAGCAACCTTTACTATTCTACACGACCATGCAGTTCCCCTTATGACATCTTCTGATATTTTCTTGGCTACCGTGTCAAATTGGTCTACGGTGGCAAGGTAGGAACCTATCAGAGCACTTTCTGTTGCATGGATTACATCTATGCGCAGTGGGGAACCGGACCCCTTTGCAGGGGGCTTCCCCTGGGGAAAGTAGACCAGGATGTAGGCATGTATCCCGGCCGCAGCGGCCACCTCCCTTCGCACCGATGCAGATGCGAGGTCGCTTACCGTTTCTCCTCGTTCCTTCAAAAGCCTGGAGAGCTGGCTGGCATCTACAGGCACGATGCCATCGGTCCTTCTAAGGGCTGCAGGAAGAAGTGAAAGCACGTCCAGTCCAAGGTCACCAAGAAGGGATAGAAGGACCACCTTGCGGCGCAAGACAGGCATTCCATGTTTGTCAGTAGCCCGCTGGGGTAGTCCCTTCAATCGTTCCTCGATCCGTGCGAGGCGGGCTTCAAGCTGCTTTTCCTTTTTTGAATTCCCGAAAAGGGACAGCGATTTGCCGGAGCCTGCTGTCTGGCGGAAGTAATCCTCTGTTATTAGCATGGGAGAGCTTATTATTCTTTCTTCCAATTCCTCCTGGCGGGCCTCTTCAGAGGACTTTTTCTGGCTCTTTTCTCCTTTTGATACGGTTTGTTCCTGAATGCCCTGGGAGCCTTCTCGCTTGTGTAGCGCGCATCCCCCTGACGCCGTAACGGCAAGAAGGCAGATGAGCGCACAAATGACAACACCGCTATTGTGTCCATAGGGGTTTTTGTTTTTCAATGGAGAGGCCCTCAACACGTTGTGTAATCCTTAAGTCTCTGAACTCAAATATTATAATCGAGGCCCTTGAAAATTTCCTGTAGTGCCCGGTAGCCCTGGGTTTCACGGCGAGAAACGCCTGTATGTGTGCATATTGCACTTTTTCACTTTCTACCGTTGCCTTTGAACAAGGTGATAATTTTCCAAAGGGCCTTGACTGTTATCCTGAAGATATATTCCTCTTACCGGGCGTGTTTTTGCACCCAGGGGCTACAACAGATGCGCGTGCTGCCTCAAGGTTTATTACAGCGAAGGCCGATCATCCCAACCTGCCCAGGGAGGTTACAATTCAACTGCCTGGGCCTGGGTAACCCCGTCTTGTTCCAGGAGCCTGGTAAGGACCTCCGGCGTGGCCTTTACATCTATGGTGAGCAGGATGACGTTACGGTTGTGGCCAGGATCTTGCCCGACCTGCATCCTGGCTATGTTTACGCCTGTATCACCAAGTGTCGTACCTATCCTGCCTATCACCCCGGGCCGATCCTCATTGTAGATAAGAAGCATATGACCTTCGGGAACCGCTTCCAGCCTGAAGTCGTTTATCCTCACGATGCGGGGTTCCTTCTTGCCGAAGATGGTTCCCACGATGGTGTTCTTGTCCCTGGCGGTCTTGACAGTTATGGCCAGTAGGTTATTAAAGTCCTCAGAGGTCTTACTCTTCGACTCTATGATCTTGATGCCCCTTTCCTCGGCGATGATAGGCGCATTTACGAAATTTACGTCTTCCCTTACGACCGGGGCCAGAAGGCTCTTGATTGCAGATATTGTGACAGGGGCTGTATCTATGTCTGCCAAGTCACCCTGGTAGGAAATTGTGACCTCCTCAATGGCGCCATGGGATATTTGGGCCAGGAATGCACCCATTTTCTCCGCGAGATTGAGCACGGGCGCCAGCCTTGTTAGCAATTCTCCACTGACCGACGGTACGTTGACCGCATTTCTCACCTCGCCCTTTGTAAGATAGTCTGAGATCTGCCTTGCCACGGCTACGGCCACATTCTCCTGGGCCTCCCTGGTGGAGGCACCCAGATGGGGCGTGCAGATAAAATTGTCAAGGGACAAGAGGGGGTTTTCCAATGTGGTGGGCTCTATCTCGAAGACATCAAGGGCTGCAGCACCAAGCCTGCCAGAGGTCAATGCCTCGTACAGGTCTTTTTCGTTGACTATGCCACCTCGTGCGCAGTTCAACACGATGGCCCCTTTTTTCATCTTTGAGAACAGGTCCTTGTTGAGCATCCCCCTGGTTTCACTGGTTAAAGGCGTATGAACCGAGACATAATCAGCATTTTCAAGCACGGTGTCCAGGTCTGTAAGCTCGATCCCCAGTTTTTCTGCAATACTCGGATTTATATGGGGATCATATGCCATGACCTTCATCTTGAGGCCCTTGGCAATCTGTGAAACGATTGCACCAATCCTGCCGCTGCCGATGATGCCGAGGGTCTTCCCGGCCACTTCCTGCCCAAGGAATTTTTTCTTTTCCCATTTGCCGGCCTTCATGGAGGCAGTTGCCTGGGGAATGTGTCTCGATACAGACATCAACATCGCAATGGTATGCTCGGCCGCTGAGTTCGTGTTGCCGCCGGGTGTATTCATGACCACGATGCCACGCTTGTTACATGCGGCGATGTTTACGTTGTCCAAGCCGGTACCCGCTCTTCCAACCACCTTCAATCTCTTTGCCGCTTCAACCAACTCCGGCGTGACCTTGGTATTGCTGCGTATTACCAGTCCATCTGCGTCCTTTACCACCTCTTTCAGCTTATCTGGGTTTAACCCGAGGCGTTCTTCCACTTCAAGCCCTGCGGATTTCAGGATGTCAATCCCCTCCTGGGCAATTGGATCTGTAATCAAAACCTTCATCGTATACGTTCAATCCTTTCTGAGAATTTTGGCTAAATTACTGTGAAATGCACCCTTCGTCAGGGCGTATCCTTCTGCCCATGGCTGCTGGAACAAAGGTATACAGTCTGCATGGGCGTTTGCGTAAAAACACACTCCCCGCATGGGGCAGGGCTATGTTTTCAAGCCGCGGTGCTGGATATACGGTTCGCATGAATATTTGCAAAATATTCCTGGGCCGCTGCGACCCCCTTACCTAGTGTGACCGGGTGCCCAAGTTCTTTAAGTGCCCTTTCCACTGCCGCCAAGGCGATTATCATATCCCACTGGCACAAATGCCCCATATGTGAAATGCGGAAAATTTTGCCCTTGGCCTGGGCCTGGCCACCTGCGATGGTGATACCATAATCCTCTCTGAGGATCTTTACTACATCCTGGCCATTTATGCCATCCGGTGCCTTTATGACGGTTATGGCCTCGCTTGGGGCCTTTGCAAAGAGTTCCAAACCTAAGGCCCTTACGCCGGCCTTGGTAGCCTCGGACAGGGTCTTGTGGTGTTCAAAGAGCGCGCTTAGCCCGGTTTCCCTTATGTCCTTGAGCACTACGCTGAGACCCGTAATGAGCGAAACCGCCGGGGTAAATGCAGTGGTCTGGCGTTCTATTGCCTTTTTTTCCTTCAAGAAGTTGAAGTAATACCTGGAAGAGCCTGTCCTTTGGGCCATTTGCCATGCCTTTTCACTGACGCTTACAAGGGCAAGCCCTGGTGGCAGGGCCAGGGACTTTTGCGAGCCGGTTATCACTATGTCCAGGTTCCACTCGTCCGTTTTTATATCGTACACGCCGAGGGCGCTGATTGCATCCACTGCCAGAACGGTTTCCCGCCTGTCTTTTACTATCCTACCAAGCTCTTCCACCGGATGCTTTACACCTGTAGAGGTTTCATGGGCCTGGACCAGTACGGCCTTTGCATCGGGGTTGCGTTCGAGAGCCTCCTCGACACTTTTGGGCTTTACGGCTTCCCCCCATGGCACGTCGATATTTACAGGTTCGACTCCATAGGCCTCGCAGAGTTCAGCCCAGCGTTCGCCGAACTTTCCTCCCCGGATTACAATAGCCTTATCGCCTGGGGAAAGTATATTGGCTACCGTTGCCTCCATACCCCCTGTACCCGAAGATGCCAGGATGAGAACGTCATTTTTTGTCTGGTACAGATATTTCAGGTCTTCCCTCACTTGGGTCAAAAGCGCAGAAAACTGCGGAGACCGATGGTGTATCAGGGGCTCGGCCATCTTTGCCAGTACATGGGGGGCCACGGCTACAGGCCCTGGGGCCATCAAGTATCGCTTTTTCATCTATCCTCTCCTTTTTAGTGTCTGAAAATATAGGTCCAAATCTTCTGCAGCCCGTATCCTTGAGGCCGCGCCCCCGGGCGTGAAGATATGGCCCGAGGCCGGGTGTGTTTTAAGGTAAAAGAGGTAATCGTCTTTTCAGGACCTCTGTCATAATTATGGTCACATGACTGCGAATTGGACTTTTGCCCCTTTAGGTCCTCTTGTCAAGGGTTATACTTTCCCCATCCCCCTCCTCCAGGGGTACGAATCTCTATCAAGTCGTCTTTTTCCACATGAAAATGGCCTTTGCCAGGGAGCCTTCTGTCGTACTTGCCGGATCGTACCAGAATATTCTCCCCTTTAGCACCAGGTTCTCCACCGGAGAGCCCATAGGGAGCAAGTCTTCGCCTTTCCGTAAGCAGTGTTACCGTTGCAGGCCTCAAGAACCTGTATGCCCTGATTATTCCCTCTCCACCACGGAACTTACCTTTTCCACCTGAACCGCACCTCAGTGCATACCTTTCTATCAGGAAGGGATATGCCTGCTCCAGTGCCTCGACAGGGGTGTTCAACGTATTCGTCATATGTACCTGTATGCCCGAAAGGCCGTCTGCCCCTGGCCTGCCACCCATTCCTCCGCCAATGGTTTCGTAATAGGTGTAGTCTCTTCCAGCTTCGTCTTTACCGCCGATTGCGATGTTGTTCATGGAGCCACAACTGGCGGCAGGTACGTTCCCAGGAATTGCCTGGGCCAGGGCTCCAAGGACACAGTCCACGATTCTCTGGGATGTCTCCACATTTCCTGCTGCTACTGGTGCTGGCGGCATTGCATCCAGAAGGCTTCCACGTCGGGTTATTATCCTTATAGGCCTGAGTGAACCTGCGTTTATGGGATAGTCACTGCCCAGTAGGCAGAAGAAACAGTACAGGGTGGCTGCCTTGGTTACACTTCTGACCGTATTGAGCCCTGTGGCCAACTGGTCCGCCGTTTCTGAGAAATCGACCTCCACGCTACTTCCTGAAATCCGTATCTTTACGGTTATGGGGACCGGGGCGCTTCCCGCCCCATCATCATCCAGATAATCACTGAAATCATATTCTCCGTCAGGGAGATCGGATAAAACAGCCCTCATTACCCTTTCACCATAGTCCAACAGGGGATTGATCTTTGCGTAAAAGGTGTCCGTGCCGTCTCTGGCTACGATTTCCTTGAGCCTTTGTCTACCCCGGTCCAGGCAGGCAATCTGTGCCTTCAGGTCACCCATCCTTTCTTCCCTATTCCTCATTTTGTCTGTTATCCTCTTGAGAAACCGGTTGTCTATTTGATGGGTTCTGGCCAGGTACCCAGGCTCGATCAACACGCCTTCCTGATCAAGACTCGTAGCCACGGGCATTGAACCCGGGGTGATTCCACCTACATCTGCATGGTGCGCCCTTGTAACCAGGTAAAAAGAGGCCTCTGCCTGATCATCCAGGAAGACGCCGGTAACCAACGTTATGTCAGGCAGATGGGTTCCACCAAGGAATGGATTGTTGGTAATGATTATGTCCCCTGACTGAAACGTAAAAAGCTCCTTTACAGATTTTAGTGTCTCCGGCATGGCACCCAGATGTACCGGTATGTGGGCCGCTTGGGACAGCAGATTGCCACCCTGGTCAAAGATTGCACAGGAGAAATCACGTCGTTCCTTTATGTTGGGAGAAAATGCACTTTTCTGGAGCAGGATTCCCATCTCTTCCGCTACAGACGCGAGTTGCTTGTTGATTATCTGAATCTCTACCGGGCTTATCATAATTACTCCTGCCTCAATTTGCGCTATTTGATAGTATTTTGTCCCGATTGACAAGCCTATTAGGTCAAATTAGGATAAATAGGCCAAGGGCGATTAGCTCAGTTGGATAGAGCGTTGGCCTCCGGAGCCAAAGGTCGTGGGTTCGAATCCCGCATCGCCCGCCATTCTGATCGTTATTCGTGGTTGCCGGTTACATATCCGGTCTCCATCCAACATTCCTGGATTGCAGCCTGCTTGTGGGTACGTTGATTGAAAGACAGAGACAAAATCAGCCGGGGAAGGTTGGCCAAAGGCCACTGGTCCTGCGGTCTGTAAGGGGGATTTCCCTGCCCGTAACCGACAAGGCCGCATCAATGGCCTTTTATAGGGACGTGTTGGGCCTGGTGCCAAGGCATGATGGGAAAACCCTGGAGATGTCCCTTGGCGGTTTTTCTTTCTTTATTGAAGAAACCGATAGGGTCAGGCAACCTTGCAGCCTGGTATTTGAGATTCCCATATGGGAGATTCTGGACGCCCTGGACCGCATAAAGACCTTTGGTATCTCCGTATTTGGGCCTGAAAACATAGGGGACAGTTATCAGGTCCTGTACCTCAGGGATCCTGATGGACATCGTGTCGAGATCAGGGCTGCCGGATCCCGGGAGGAACTCCGACAGAGCGGGGCGCCATCCATTGAACGCCCGGGGGACAGGCATGACCCAATGCGCTGGAAGTGCCTTTATGACAAGGCCCCGGTGAATCGTATGCCTTGGTATACGGAAGTGTTGGACCGTGAGTTTGCCGATTGCCTGGGCACTATGGCGCCATTGCCCGGAAGATTCCTTGAACTTGGATGTGGGGCAGGTACTGCTGCCTCGAGGCTGGCCGCATTGGGTTATGAGGTTGTCGCCCTGGATATAGCGCCAGGGGCAATATGCCATGCGAAGGAGGCATACGGTGAGAATTCGCACCTTGCCTTTAAAATAGCCGATGTCCTCGAGCCCATGGATCATCTGGGCACCTTCGATTATATATTCGACAGAGGCTGCTTCCATACCCTGCCTCCTGAAAAACGGGATTTATATATCTCCAATATACTGTCTGTTCTTAAGCCGGCTGGTCGGTTATTCCTTAAAGTCTTCAGTAGGGACGAGCCGGGAGATTGGGGCCCGTTCCGGTTTTCCGAAAAGGATATCAGGGAATATTTCAAAGAGCAGTTCATTATAAAATCTGTCAGGGCCGTCACCTTTGTCGGCAACCTTCCTGCGAACCCAAAGGGGATCTTTGTGGTTCTGGAGAGGAAAAGTCGTCACGAAGGGGGGGGTTGCCCGCTAGGCTCCCGTGCGATTTGCCTTGTACCTGAAAAGAAGGCCTTGACAAGGTCATGCCGTCTGGAAGTATGGAAGCCTATCTTTAGGCCCTTTTTCTCCTGCATTCACTCTACATGAAGAAACAAAACCTTATGTGGTATGTGTCCTTCCCGGGGGTCCTGAGTGTTACAGGTGTCGTGATCTTTCTGGCCTGGCGCCCGGCAGCTGTCCTCAAGGGCATATTACAGCATCAGAAAGGGGTATCCGATCCTACCTTTCTAGTATACTTCCGGGTGGAAATATTTGCGGTTTGTTTCGTCTTCCTGGGGCTTTGTGTCCTGTTGGCATACTGGGTTTCCCTCACTATGCGCCGTACATTTGAAGCGATCCGGAACAGGGTTGAAGGCTTTGCAGAGGGTGATTTCAGCAGCAGGTTGTCGGAGGACACGGCCTGTATGGTACCCGTAGAGTTGGAGGATCTTGTCCGTACCGTTAATAGCGTGGCCGATGGCCTTGAAAGGCGTTTCCAGACAATCGTTTGCCAAGGCAAGGAGCTGGAGCTTGTTTTTAGGAACATGCAGGAGGCGGTGCTGCTGCTCGATCCTGATGACAGGATACTGAGGCTGAACAGTGCAGCGTCTGATCTTTTCAAGATGGATATGGACAAGGCCTGTGGACAGTCTATCCACGGCGTTGTCAGGAATCTGGATTTCAGGCGGCATATAAGGAAGGCTCGTGATGCCAGGGAATGGATCAAGGAGGAGTTGATCCTCTATGAGGGGTCAGGGCAGCGCTATCTCCAGGTTCATATGGTGGGTCTCAGGAACGGGCAGGGGGATCCGGAGGGGACCTTGATCCTCATGAACGATTTGACGAGCCTTGAGCGTCTGGAGCGTGCACGCAGGGATTTCGTTGACAACGTATCCCACGAGATCAGGACCCCGGTTACATCGATAAAAGGATATGCGGAGACACTGCTGGATGGGGCATTGGAGGATCCTGCTTATGCCAGGCGTTTTCTGGAGATCATATGCAGGCAGGCCGATCGCCTCGGGGCACTTACCAGGGATCTTTTGGCCTTGGCAAGTATGGAACAGGGCTTCAAAGGATATGACATCCCTTTTACGGAGGAAAGGATACGGGACGTGCTGGAGTCAGCCATGGAGATATGTGCCTTGAAGGCCAGGGACAGGCACGTGAATTTGAGCGTTTCTTGCCCAGAGGACATCAAGGCCGTTATAAACTTCAGGCTGTTAGAGCAGGCCGTAACAAATTTGGTCACAAATGCCATAAGATATAGTTGCGAGTCAGGCGATGTAATCATACGTGGTGCCCTTGTCACCTTGCCTGGAGGGGAGAAGGAGGTGGTCATAAGTGTACAGGATTTCGGGGTAGGTATCGGGGCCGAGCACCTCCCAAGGTTATTTGAGAGGTTTTATCGGGGTGACAGGGCACGAATCAGGGAGCCTGGCAGGGCCACCCGTGTGTCCGGTTCTGTATCCCATGGGGCAAAGATAGGGTTTCAATTAAAACGTTGTGCCCATTTCGCATCAGAAGGTGCCGGACTGGGCCTTGCCATAGTTAAACATATAGTGCAGGCCCATGGAGGTAGGGTGGATGTATCAAGCAAGATCGGGAAGGGGGCGACCTTTTTTATCTATCTTCCGCTGGATCGGCGATCAGGTGATCATTGACATGCATCTTTTATGGCCATGGCCAGTTCCTCCACATGGCTGTCGAGGTTGTGATTGATAATTTTCCATTGGCTCTCAGGCCCATGCCGGTATTCCTCTTCTATGGGATGGTAGAGATGACGTATCTCCTTGCCGTCCAGATCCGCGAGGGTCTTCTCGATCGTGTGGGCCGGGGCCGGTAACGGGTTACCATTTCCCTCCTTTTTTTCTAAGGCCCTGAAGAGGCCGCTTACCGCCGCTTCTAGGTATTCTTTCGGTGCCCACACCGGTTCCTCTATCCCATTGAGCCGGTCCATACGTATCTGGATCGTATGTTCCAGGAAGAAGTAGATCAGGCCGATAAAGGGATCAATGGTCGTATCGGAAAAGAGCGGTTCATAACCCCTTACGGTAGTCAGCCTGACTTCAATCGGTTGCTTTGATGTCCTTAGTATGAAGTCTCCTGCCCCGTTGTGCCATGGGCCAATCCGTTGCATCGTTTTTACGTTGTAATACATGGTGAGGATGAAGGAGATTTTGGAAAAAAGTTGGAGGGCCTCATCCCTTTTAAGCCATCTGTGACCTCTTTTTGTATCCCAGAGACGTATTTCCAGGCCAGTGGATTCATCCCTGGAAAAATGCCATTCATGGAAGTCGTCGAACCATTGGTAGGCTGCCATCAGGAATTTCACACATCTATCGTGGCAGTGACAATCCACCAAGGTTTTCACATATGGACAGGGCAGATATGAAAGGCCAGTTTCCCTGTTTAACCGGCGGATTAATTCGTATTCGTTTTCAAGGTACCTTTTCCCTGCTGTGGAAATGGCAGAGGCTATGCAGACCCTTGCCATTTCGCTGTCCTTAAAGAGATCGGCGCTTGCCATATGATAAAGGGCTCCATGTTTTTCTGCTCGGATTACAATACGTTCCAGGACTTGCTCTTTCCTGTTCTCATCTGTAGATGCGGGGGCTGCAAACAGGTCAGAGAGGGATTCCAATCCCGCGGTGTATAGGAAGTGTTCTATACAACGGAAATAGTCTCCTAGGGTCAGGAATTCATGTTTCTCGGACAGGGAGAGCCTGAAGGGCTTTTTGAGATCAGATGGCCCTACCGGAATATCCCCTAGGGGGCTGGAAAATAGGTAGGTGCTTTTCATGAAGCGGCTATAGCAGAAAAATTTGATATTTCAATTCATATCATTTTGTTAAAGAATCTGTCAAGAAACAGGGGACAGGCGAAGTATTCAAGCCCGTTTCCCTTTATTTCGATGAGCTTTTTAAGCGATCAGGGCAAAATAGAAATGGAATAATAAAAGGGAGAAAAAGAGGTATAAAGATGAAAGGTAACTGACTATCGATTCCCATCCAGGCACCAGGGGCTTTTCGAAAAGGTGGTTGCTTTGTTCACCAACAAGGCCGTAGAGGGGCTAAAGATTAAAATTCAGTACACGCGTAGCCTGCGTTAGATCTTCGGCAATGCACAATTTTGTCAGGCAACGATATAGTTTCAAGGTGATCTTTTAGAAAAGAATTTTGTTATCTTTGCAAGGCCGGTATCTACTGACTAGTACCTTACCAGTAAGGAAATAGCGCGAGACTTAATCCTATGGCACGCATACCTAGGATGATAATTACAGAAAAATTTACAGTTATCACATTATGTCAAGGACGGCTCTGGATGGCTACGTTATAAAAGCCATAGAGAAGGATTATCTGCTAGACCTCATCAAGCGCCTGAGTACAGTCTATTTCGTGGAGGTCTTGGGCTTTTGTATTATGGGGAATCATTTTCATCTTATGGCTCGAATGTACCCAGGAGACTGTTACGATGATGACGAGGTGATGAGGCGTTTTTGTCGATATTATGGTGTCGATGGTGATAAGTATCTGGAAGATGGTAGAATCCGGTTCTTTCGTGAGGAATGGTCTAATCTCTCCGAATATGTCCGTGAGATAAAACAGACCTTTTCCCGTTTTTACAATAAGAGGCATGATCCCAAGTCGTATACTCAAGTGTTGGGAGAAGGGAATTATGGTAGCCAACTGGAGTAGGTGGGATCACTGGGCCCGGTCATACAGGCTGGGGAAGGTCCTTTTTGTTCTTATTGCCGTCAGCGGACTCCTGATATGGTTCCTTTATACGAAGGAATCCTGCCAACTCGTAAGAAGAGAAACCGTGTGGGCCACCTTGGAGGAGATAAAAAGATATCCAACAGGCAGGCTCCATACAAAATATGGTATCTCTGAGGGATACGAAATAATACGGGCCACTCTCAAGCTTCCTGACGGCAAGAGGCTTGAAATTCCCTTTAACGGCCTGCGAGACCTGGAACCTGGGGTGCCTGTCCCACTGGTGGTTGAATATTACAGCAATGGGGAGAGGCTCTATTTTGTCGATCGCCTGAAATTGTTTTCAGAGTGACTGTGGAGTTTTTGCCGATTGTCGCTCCTGGGTCTGAAACGTGCTATGGGATGATTTTTGAGATGCTTGATCCTGGCCAAGTTCGGGAAATTTTTTAATTCCTTTACAGGAAACGGGGGATAGGCGAATTGTTCACTATACTTGTTCCATCACAGTGCACCGCTTAAGTAACGTACTCGCGCGCTGGATGGTGTGCGGAGGGGGAGAAAAAAGTTGCTCTTTACCCGATTAGGCGATTCAGGCTTTATACCCGGATTATGCAGCACAGGGCCTGCATGTCCAGTTGTGGCATGATGTTATAACATTTGTGACAAGTTTGTACCTGGACCTCCTTTTGAGGGTCCCCAGGGGATAAAAATCAATGAATCAGCCCCCTTTGTTTGCACGAAATGTCCTGGGAAAATCACAAGAAATCACACCTCCGCCCTCCCGGACCCGGGCCGACCATCTATGTGCCTGTCGGGGAAAGCGAATCAGGCGAGGGCGACAAGCGCCTTCCTGAATTCCCCCTTGTAGGGCCACCAGTCCGCCAGCTTGAGCCTGACCTTGCGACCGCTGTAGGTATCCAGAAAAGCTTCCAGCGGATGGTGCCGGCCATCTCCTTTGAGGCTCCATGACCAAGAACCCTTTCCTTGAGCCAGTTCATCAGGTTATAGGCCAGATGACCAATTCAAAATAGAGCCCGGCATCTGCCCAATGCCTCGAAATACCCTTGTCCAGGCCGAATCCGTAGATGCTCTCCTTGATAAATTTCTCAACAGCAGGCACGCTTGTTGTAAATTCACCAGACCTCCTCGCCAGGAGCCTTGCTGTTGGTGGCAATTATCTGATAATTATAAAGATCCCCCTGAACGTTGAAAAGCTTGAGCTCCTTACGGGGCCTCTCTCCCTTGCGAGCCAACTCCCGAATCACCACAAGGCGCATGTCCTTGAGAGAGGGAATCGGCAGACTCAACTCGCCCACAGCAAGACCTTCGCCAAACTCCCTCCAGTTGCCGATACTGGGGATCATCCTCTGGAGCCATATCTGCTGGGGTGTCACTACATAGAACTCGATCTTGCGCTTCATCATCCAGTGCAGAAATTCGATCCTGAAAAAACCACTGTCGGCCCAGAGCCTTTTTACCCTGTTCTCAGGCAGCTTTTTCATTATGGACCGGAGAAAATCCTGTGCCTCGTAACCACTGGTGCGATTGCCGGGACGGAAAACACCCCCGATATAGTCCCTTGTTTTCCCAATAAAGCACACGAGAGGGTGGTAGTTGGACCTGCCCACGTTTCTTGGGATTTATAACCCCTTTTGGCCCTGTGCTGCCTGCCAAAGACCAGTATGGCGTGGGAATCCAGGTCCAGGGTGATGGTTTTCATGTAACGAAATCCCCCTGCGGATTTTTTTCAATCTCCTGAAGTTGATCTCTGCCACATGCTCAGCCTTGTGAACCGTGATCCTGGAAAGAAAACGGCTGATCGTAGCCTGGGAGGGAAACCTGGTAAGGCCGGCCAGCTTTTGAAACACCTTGTCTGCCCTGGGTTCCATCATGTGGATCGGCCTGAAGATGCCCATCATCAGGGCATAGAGTATGCCGTAGCAGACTTCGAAGGGGCTGTAATCTTCTTTGCGTCGCTTGCTGGTGTCAACAACCTCGAGGTGTTGATCCACCTTCAACTTGTCCAGGAACCGGCACGCAAGCCCCCGCCCCCGAAACGGGTAAGATTTTTGCCGGTGAACTCCTCCTTTGGTTTACGATCACTGTAATTTTTGTGCAATATTTCTTGTCACCTTTTTGGTGCCTCCTTTCCTTGTTTGTAGATACTCTTGTTTTACCAGGAAAGGGGGCTTTTTGTGTCTAAAATCAGTATATTACTTCGATAAATCAGTTACTAGTTATCCACTAGTGCCCTGCGAGCTGCATAATTTGGGATTAAAGGTTGGAGGCACACATTTGAATTTTTTATCGCTGTACAACTCCCTGTCCTTCCTTCTAGGCCCATTGCGGCGGGTTTTTGCTTTTAAAAATAATTTTACTACCATAGCAAATGCCGTTTCTTGCTCTGTCGGTATGTTTCAGATCTCCAGGCGGGGGAATACGGTAACACGCCTGTCCACGAGCCTTGAAACCTTCATCTGCACGAGGGAGGAAGTTGGGCACTCCAAAAAAAGGGCAGCCATTTTCGCTGCCCTTGGTTTCCTTTGGCCCGCCCAGCGCGACTCGAACACGCAACCTGCGGATTAGAAGTCCGCTGCTCTATCCAGTTGAGCTATGGGCGGAAAAATCTAGATTTGTATAATCTGTACCTGGTTACTTGTAAAGTTTTGAATCCCTCTGCGTAACAGAAATTTTGACGTGAAAATGCCCCCTGCATCAGGGCCGGTTTTCATGTAACGGGTGCGTGGTGGAAGTGCAGGCCGCATGAAGGCATTTAGGCCCTGAGGCCCTCGAGCGCCTCTGTCAGCTTGTTGACCTTGATGCGGAGTTCCTCCATGCTGCCGTTGTTGTCTATCGTATAATCAGCGGCCTTGGCCTTTTCTTCCTGGGGAAGTTGTGCAGCAAGCCATTTTTTAGCCAATGGGCGCGGTATCCCGCGCCTGTCTATGAGCCTCTTTAGCCTGAATTCGTCCGGGGCGGTCACGCATATGACAAAATCTAAGAGGTCCTGCCAACCGGTCTCGAAGAGAAGGGGCACCTCTACCACAATAAGCCCGTGGCCGCGCTCGGCAAGCCGGCCTATCATGTGGCGAAGTCCCCGGAGTACATGGGGATGTATTATTTCTTCAAGCCGCTTCTTCGCACGGGCATCCGAAAGGATCCGTTTAAGGAGGCGCCTCCGGTCTATGCGGCCGTTGGCCCCCATGATCCCTGGTCCAAACTCTGCCTTTACCTTTTCAAAGGCGGGCTCTCCAGGCTCAAGGGCCTGCCTTGCGATCTCATCCGTGTCCCGAACAATGAATCCCTTTTCCCTGAGTATGCGTCCCACTGTTGTCTTGCCCGACCCTATGCCTCCGGTCAGGGCTACTATCTTGGCAGGATACAGGGAGGAGAGCCGTCTTCGATTCATGAAAGAGCCTTTCATCCCGGATTATGCACTTCAAATGATGAATAAATAGAACTGTGTTAAAAATTACAAGATGTTACAAGCAAATCAGCATCCACTTAGGTTCACCCAAAGGGTGCATCAACTTCTAAACGAAATCATCCAATATTTGAAGCCACAAGGGGTGCGTAATTTTGACGAATTTACTGCGTTGTCGGGCACTTGGTACACAAGTAGGTCTTACGTGTCCTCCGCTTGCATCTTTGGCAAACTTGCGGGCTGCATAATCCGGATTCATGGTATTCGGTTACAGGGCTGTATCCGCTGTATGGGGATGCCTTCTACACTGGTTGCGCATTTTTTAATATTTTACCATAAATATTGATGGATTGGGCAAGAAATGCCGGATAGGATGGGAAATGCCGGCTTCGGTATGCGCGCTCTCCCGTTGGATCGACAGGTTGTCCAGGGGAAGGAAAGAAGGATCGTAGTGGATACTGCCTTGGGCTCTTTAAGATATTACTACCGTGAAGACACATCTGGTCCTGGACTGCTAAGCATGAAAGTTTGGCTGGTATTTTTAGATAAAAATGGATATTGTTAGTGACCCCGTGGAAGTTGTATATTTGACGTGAAGATACATCTGTCCTTGGGCCGTATCTTCGTGCCCGGCAGGGCGGCAGGCAGGAGATCTGCCCCGGATGTCCATGCCAGGAAACACACGGTCCATGGTCCGTGTGAGGATTTCATGTAAAGGATCTTTGGAGGCAATAACGTGAAAGTAGCTGGTGATACAGTTGTAACAATTACATATACCCTGGAGGCGGCCGACGGTGAAACACCGGATGTCTTGAAAAGGAGTTTCTCCGCAAGCTTCCTGTTTGGAAGAAACCAGATGCTGCCCTCCCTTGAGCAGGCGCTTCTGGGGCACGACAAGGGTGAGCGTGTAGAGGTTACCATTCCTTCTTCCCAGGCCTTTGGCGAATATGACGAAAAGCTGGTGAACGAGATACCCAAGTCCCAGCTCCGCTATCCCGAAAGGCTCGAGGAAGGTCAGCTCTATGAGGAACCCATGGGAAACGGGCAGATGGTGCGCTTCCTGGTCAAGGAGGTCCGTGATGATTCCGTGGTGGGGGATTTCAACCATCCGGCAGCCGGAAAGGATCTGACTATCAGGGCAACCATAGAAGATGTGAGGGCAGCATCTGCGATGGATATTCTTGCAGCCATCAATATGAGTAGTGGAGGTGGCTGAGCCTGCTGAAGGATGGACCCGGCGGGTCCTGATCTCGATCGTTTGCCATGGGAATAGAATTTCCATATAGGGTATTTTCGTGTCCGGGCGTGGCATTGAAGGTGTGGGCCACATGGGAAGCCCGGCGTGAAGGTACGTTTTGGGCCTTGGCTGTTTTTCCAGGCCCGTGGGTGTCTGCCCAAACAGCCGGTCAGGCATGAAGGTTTGTTGAACGATAAAGGAATTATTTCTACTGTTGAAAGGCATATATCCGAAAAGGGTCTGATCCTTCCCGGAGACCGTATCGTGGTTGCCGTTTCAGGCGGCCCTGATTCGGTATGTCTTCTCCATGTCTTGCATCTCCTAAGCAGCCAGTGGGATCTTGATCTAAAGGTCGCGCATTTTGAACACGGATTAAGGGGGCAGGAATCCCTGGACGATATGAGGTTCGTAGAGGGGCTGGCCAGGGATTACGGCCTGGAATTTTTTAAAGATCATGCAGATGTAAGGGGTTATTCCTTGGCCAAGGGGATCTGCCTGCAGGAGGCGGCAAGGCTCCTCAGGTACCGGTTCCTGGAGCGCGTTCTGGATGACTCCGGGGCCGCTCTCATAGCCACGGCCCACACGGCAAGCGATCAGGCGGAAGAGGTGCTCCTGCGTCTCCTGCGTGGTGCCGGCCTTCCTGGGCTTAGCGGCATTCCATGGAAACGGGGGGCGATCGTAAGGCCGCTTCTGGGGGTTACCAGGGATGAGGTCATGGGGCACGTGGCGTCATTCGGTTTGCGTTACCGGCTGGATAGCTCCAACGATAATCCCAAGTACATGAGGAACCGTGTGCGTAAGGAGCTGGTTCCCTTCCTGGAAGAACGCTTCAATCCAAATATAGTTGGCACCATAAATCGGACGGCTGCGTTGCTGGCCGAGGAACAAGAGATTCTGGATGGCATGGCCGCGGAGGCCTACCGTCACTGCCTTGACGATATCTCTACGACCAGTGGACAGGTGGCATTGAACCTGGACAGGCTTGCTGCCTGCCTTCCTGTGACAAGACGCAGGGTGTATCGCAGGGCTATCGAGGAGCTGGGGATGTTCGGCGGGGACATCGGTTATCGCCACCTCGACGCCCTTGATCACCTGGTTGTCCAGCCCGTGCCAGGCAAGCGTTGTATACTGCCAAGGGGGGTGTCGGCCTACCGGGACTATCATCACCTTGTTATTTCTTCCACGCCCTTCGAGGCCGGCCCAGGGGACGAAGCTGGGAGATCGACGCTGATAACCGGCGCAGGTTCCTGGAAAATCCCGTGGATGGATGCACAGTTGGATATTATACCCCTTTCGTCACAGGCTCCCTTATCTGGACAGGGATCATCAGGTTATCCAAGGAGGCTTTTTATCGCTCGTGACTCGGCGAGATTCCCGCTGATCCTCAGGAGGCGCAGGCCTGGTGACAGGTTCTTGCCTTTTGGCGCCAAGGTTTCGATGAGATTAAAGAGATTCATGATCAACAGGAAGATCCCGAGGGATCTAAGAAACAGGCTACCTGTAATCGAAAGGGATGGCCAGATATTGGTGCTGGCAGGTGTGGAGGTATCCGAGGCGTGCAGGATCAGGCCTGGCCGGTATGGCAGCGCATATTGCCTGGAACTGAAAGGCTTCCCATGGCGCGGTGGCGGGCGTGCAAATGGGCATTGATGGGCGGTTTGATCCTTATTTTAATAGATATTTATTGCAATAAATGCATAAGATCGGTTTAATATAATTGAATGCTTTCTTAAGCTGAATTCTTGGCCGGGATAGTCGTTTTTTTGTCAAAGGTGCTACCATGCCTGCCGTGTCGTTTGCACAGGCTTTGCCCGGCTTGGAGATGCGCTCTCTGCAGGGCACGTTTTTATCTGAAATTCAATAGAATAGAGGTGTTTGTCGGCGCTGGCACCTTGAGTTCTTTTTGGAGGAATACTTTGAACACGTTTTATAAAAACTTGAGTCTTTGGCTTGTAATCGGGCTTGTCATGGTCTTTCTGTTCAACCTTTTCAACAAGCCCAAGGACAATATCCGGGAGATCCCCTATAGCGAGTTTATCTCCTACGTGGAAAAGGGACAGGTAAGTAAGGTCGTGATCCAGAAGGACAAGATAAAGGGGGTTTTTTCCAACGAGTCCCCGTTTCGGACGGTTGCGCCGGCCCAGGACCCTGATCTCGTAAAGGAACTCAAGAAAAAGGGTGTCACCATACAGGTCAAGCCGGTGGAGGAGACCCCATGGTACCTGACGTTACTGATCTCTTGGTTCCCCATGTTGTTGCTCATCGGGGTATGGATCTTCTTCATGCGCCAGATGCAGGGCGGCGGTGGCCGTGCAATGTCCTTTGGCAGGAGCAGGGCAAAGCTTCTCAATAGCCAGAACATAAAGGTGACGTTCCAGGACGTGGCAGGTGTTGAGGAGGCCAAGGAAGAGCTGGAAGAGATAATTGATTTCCTGAAGGACCCCAAGCGCTTCACACGCCTTGGCGGCAGGATACCCAAGGGTGTGCTGCTGGTGGGGCCTCCGGGGACGGGTAAAACGCTTCTTGCAAAGGCCATTGCAGGTGAGGCCGGGGTTCCCTTTTTCAGCATAAGCGGTTCCGACTTCGTAGAGATGTTTGTTGGTGTAGGCGCATCCAGGGTCAGGGACCTGTTCGTCCAGGCCAAGAAACACGCACCGTGCATCATCTTTATTGGCGAGATAGACGCCGTGGGAAGGCACCGCGGGGCAGGTCTTGGCGGTGGACACGACGAAAGGGAACAGACGCTCAACCAGCTCCTTGTAGAAATGGACGGTTTCGAGACGTCAAGCGGTGTCATCGTCGTCTCCGCCACGAACAGGCCTGATGTGCTTGATCCCGCCCTGCTGCGGCCCGGGCGTTTCGACAGGCAGGTGACTGTTCCGGTTCCAGACCTCAACGGCCGTGAGAAGATCCTCAAGGTACATACCAAGAAGACCCCCCTTGCCGACGATGTCGACCTTTCCCTCATCGCCAGGGGAACTCCGGGCTTTTCAGGGGCTGACATCGAGAACCTGGTGAACGAGGCTGCCCTTATCGCTGCAAGGGAAAACAAGGACAAGGTGGGCATGGAGGACTTTGAAAAGGCGAAGGACAAGGTCCTCATGGGCGCTGAACGCAAGAGCATGATCCTTTCGGATGAGGAAAAGCGGATAACGGCATTCCACGAGGCAGGTCACACCCTTGCAGCCAAGTTACTGCCGGGGGCCGATCCGATTCACAAGGTCACTATCATCCCCAGGGGCAGGGCCCTTGGACTTACCCAACAACTGCCGCAGGATGAAAGACACACCTATCCCAAGTCCTACCTGTTGAATAACCTGGTGATCCTGCTGGGTGGAAGGGTGGCCGAGGAGCTCACCTTCAACGAGTTGACCACAGGGGCAGGAAATGACATAGAGCGTGCCTCCGGCCTGGCCAGAAAGATGGTTTGTGAATGGGGCATGAGTGATGAACTCGGGCCGGTGGCATTTGCCAAGCAGGACAACGAGGTCTTCCTGGGCAGGGATTTTGGCCATGTCAAGGAGTACAGCGAGGCTACTGCCCAGAAGATCGATGAAGAGGTGGAAAGGATCGTTCGAAGGGCATATGAAAGGACGAAGGGGCTTCTTCAGGAGAATATAGAGTGTCTCAATGCGATTGCAGAGGCCTTGCTGGATAGGGAGTCGCTGGGTGCCCAGGATATTGAAGAATTAATGGATGGGTGTCGAAAAGTAGACCAGACAAAGGCGGAAGGCAACGAGGCAACCGCATGAGCCGTTTATGTGACAGCCTGGGGCGTCTTGACCGTTTCGGCTACAAGAATCTGTCGGGGCCTGCCAGACCAAGATGAGACTTAGAGGCCGGGATTTTGTCTGGGGCAGGCGTACCTACCTCATGGGGGTAGTGAATGTAACCCCTGATTCCTTCTCCGATGGCGGTGATGCATATTCCCCGGATTCCGCTCTGGAAAAGGCATTATCCCTTGTTGAGGCGGGGGCCGACATATTGGATATCGGCGGTGAATCCAGCCGGCCCTTTTCAGAGCCTGTTGGCGCGGAAGAGGAACTCAGACGGGTGATCCCTGCCATCCGTATTATACGTAAGTCCTGCGATTGCCCTGTCTCCATCGATACAACCAAGGCCCGGGTCGCCAAGGCAGCCATAGACGAAGGGGCAGATCTCGTCAACGATATAAGCGCCATGCGTTTCGATCCTGAGATGGCCCCGTTTATAGCAAGCTCTGGGGTGTCTGTTGTGCTCATGCACATGGAAGGCACGCCCAAGGACATGCAAAGGGGCCCATGGTATGAGGATGTAGTCAAGGAGATCAAGGAGTTTCTTGCCGAGAGGATCTCCTTCGCACAGGAAGCCGGGATCGCAAGGGATAAGATCATCATCGATCCTGGTATAGGCTTTGGCAAACGGTTGGAAGACAATCTTTCTATTATCAAGAAGTTGCACTGTTTCGCAGATCTTGGTTATCCGATTCTAGTCGGGCCTTCAAGGAAGGCATTTCTGGGCTCGGTTACCGGGATAGAGGAGCCGAAGCAGAGGGACGTGGCAACGCTTGGGGCCGTGGCTGTATGTGTTGCGAATGGTGCCGATATCATACGGGTCCATGATGTCAACATGACAAGGCAGGTGACAGTGGTGGCGGATGCTATTTGCAGGCGGCACAACTTACCATGAAGATACACCCTGGCCTTGGACAGGTTTTATGTCCTGGGGTGCGGCTTCATGCGCGGGCTACCTGAAGGCCTTTTAGCAGTTTCCGGGTAGACCTTCATGTGGCCTACAATCGCGGGCACCGTGTCCCAAGGTCGTGAAAATACAGCCCCGATGGGGGTGAATTTTCACGGTAAAAACCTGGAAGACCACCTACCGATCGTGCATCCAGTGGATGGCAGCAGCGGTGTATTTTCCCACTAATAAATTTAGCGTGGGCACAAATTCACCGTGAGAATCCGTCCTTTCTCACGGCTGCATTTCCATGCCTGGCGGGGTATGGCGCCAGATTGTGGACCGCCTGAAGGTTTGATTAGATGATAGTGCAGACCCTTGAACAATATTTGCCTCTTATACGGTGGCAAGACGTAGTAGACATCCTAGTGGTGGCCTACATTATTTACCGGGTTGTTTTGCTGGTGCGGGGCACAAGGGCTGTACATATGGCCGCTGGCCTGGCGGTCATAATACTTGTTTATTTCATTGCCAGATATCTTGAGCTTTATACCCTCCATTGGCTACTGGGCACCGTACTTAGTTCCCTCTTCTTGCTCATCATTATCGTCTTTCAGGATGACATAAGAAGGGTGCTTACCCAGATGGGCCAGCCTCCTTTCCTCAAGTACAGGGTAAAGACCTTTCAGGCCCTGGAAGAGATAGCAAAGGCGGCCAGCACCCTTTCCCAGTCCAAGACCGGCGCATTGATAGTCCTTGAAAGGGATGTAGGTCTTGGAGACTATCTCGAAACCGGAGTAGGTATCCATGCCAGCGTTACGCAGATGCTGTTGTGCACTATATTCGCCAAGTGTACGCCGCTCCATGATGGTGCAGTAATCATCCAGAAGGGCAGGCTTACCGCGGCAGGTGTCGTGCTTCCACTGAGCACGAATCCCAATATCAGCAAGAGGCTTGGGACCAGGCACCGGGCCGGTATCGGGATCACCGAGCAAACCGATGCGGTCTCGGTGATAGTTTCCGAGGAGACCGGTACCATTTCTGTCGCAATAGCCGGGCGTATTACCAGGGATCTGGACCCGGGAACACTGCGAAGGATTCTGCACAACACCTTTGCCACCGAGGAATCAGAGAAGCGCTGGTGGCGCAGGAGGATTGCCTGATCTATGGCCTGGCGGGATTTTTTCTTGAAAAATTGGGTCCTAAAACTTATTTCCATTTGCTTCGCGGTGATACTGTGGTTCTTCGTGGTGGGAGAGGAGAAGGCGGAGATAGGTATCCAGGTGCCTATAGAGATCGTCAATCTGCCCCATGACCTGGTTATTTCGAACGATATACCCTCGGTCATAGATGTGAGGGTGTATGGACCACGCAGCATGATAAGGCTGATGACCAATCAGGGGGTCTCTAAGGTCATCGATCTCAGCGGGGCCAGCGCCGGAACCATAACGGTACACATAACACCGGACAGCCTTCCCCTGCCAGGAGGTGTACGGGCAATGAGGATCCAGCCCAGCAAGTTCGACATCGTGCTCGAGCCCTTTGTGCGTAAGGTGTTGCGAGTGCAGCCCGTGTTGACAGGGGCAGTGGCCAGGGACTACGAGGTTTCCGGGGTGAGCGTTTCCCCCTCCGCGGTTGAGCTTGGAGGACCAGCTAGCGAGATGCGAAGACTCAGGGAGATAAAGACCCTTCCAATAGAATTGAATGGTGAGAAGAAGGGCTTTACTAGGGAGGTGGGGCTTGATCTTCAAGGCCTGCACGTTACAGTGGAAGATGCAGTAAGGGTGAGGGTGCACGTGGGCATCTCACCCCAGAAGGGGGTTCGACGCATCAACCATGTCCCTGTACAACTCGAGGCGACACAGACCGGCATATCTTGGTGGCCAAAGGAGGTCAGCGTTGTCCTGGCAGGTGAAAAACCGAGCTTGAACAGGCTCCGGGTGGAAGATATAAAGGTTGTCTTGTCTATAAATGGGGTCAAACAGGGTACGCACTACCTGAGGCCGGATTTTCTGGTGCCACCCGGCCTAAGGGTGATGAAGGTAATACCCCAGAAAATTAAGGTAGTTGTGCCCAAACCTTCGTAGTCCTTCATTGGGCCGGTCTCGTTGACTTGGCGTTCGCTTAAAATACGTGTCCTGCCCTTGGGCTGTATTTGCGTGTTCCATGGCACGGGTCGGTGGCGGCAACGGGGGCTCGAGTAGATGATGTCCTGCCAGGGAATATTTCTTGCTTATCATGATTGGTTGTCTGTCATAGATGTAGAAAAGATAGGTTCCGAGAGGTAAACCAATACAGGGGCTTACTAAAAGACCCAGCCATCATCGCGGTGGTATTATGCTGCCCAGCAGGTCCCAGCAGGGCGTTAGGGGTGAGCATGTAGCCGTTTGAAGGGAAAAGAGGCCAGGTGTTACAGATGTGTAGATTTCAGAGAGAGTAACGGTAATGAGGAAATTATTCGGTACAGATGGAATAAGGGGGGTGGCCAACCTCCATCCCATGACTACAGAGGTGGCCATGAAGATTGGTCGGGCAGTTGCCTACGTATTCAGGAACGACGGAGGTCATCACCCAAGGATCCTGATCGGCAAGGATACCCGTTTGTCGTGCTATATGCTGGAAAATGCAATGGCTGCCGGGATATGTTCCATGGGGGTGGATTGCCTGCTTGTCGGGCCTATGCCTACACCTGCGATCGCCTTTCTCACATCCAGCATGAGGGCCGATGCCGGGGTGGTGATATCGGCCTCCCATAATCCGTTCCAGGACAATGGGATAAAGCTGTTCTCAAGCGATGGATTCAAACTTCCTGACCACGTGGAGGCCAGGATAGAGGAATTGATGGACTCCGAGAGCCTGTTGAAATCCCAACCTACAGGCAGGGGCGTGGGCAGGGCGTTCAGGATAGACGATGCCAGGGGCAGGTACATAGTCTTCTTGAAGTACGCCTTTCCCAAGGAACTTTCCCTGGATGGGCTCAGGATTGTGCTGGACTGTGCCAACGGTGCCACCTATAGGGTAGCCCCTGCGGTCTTTGAGGAGCTTGGGGCCGATGTCCATAAGCTGGGTGTCGAGCCAAACGGGATAAATATAAACGATGGCTGCGGGGCATTACATCCTGATTCCATGAAGGCTGCGGTGAGGGAATACGGGGCCGATATGGGGATTGCCTTCGATGGTGACGGGGACAGGGTAATAGTGGTCGATGAGAAGGGAACGGTGGTCGATGGTGACCACATCATGGCTATATGTGCCAGGCACATGATTGAAAACAGGACCCTCAACTATAACACCGTGGTAGCCACTGTAATGAGTAACATGGGGCTGGAGGTGGCCCTCGAAAGAATGGGCGGAAGGCTTGTCAGGACCCAGGTGGGTGACCGTTATGTAGTGGAGGCCATGAGGGAAAAGGGGTACAACTTCGGTGGGGAACAGTCGGGCCATCTCATCTTCCTGGACCATATAACCACAGGAGACGGGATATTGGCGGCCCTGCAATTGCTAGCGGTGATGCAGAGGACCAAGAGACCTCTTTCCGAGTTGGCCCAGGTGATGGAGTCCTTCCCCCAGACATTGAAGAACGTACATGTGGCGGAAAAAAGGCCGCTGGATGAAATTTCAGGCCTTGACGCCCTTAAACGCCGTCTGGAAAAGTCGCTAACCGGCAGGGGTAGGATACTGATCAGGCCTTCAGGGACGGAACCGGTAATCCGGATAATGGTCGAGGGAGAGGACCGGGAGCAGATAGAAGAGATTGCCAGTGAAATGGGCGATCATATAAATGCAATCTGCGGGGTTGCCCGTGTTTTTTGAATCCTCCCCATGGATGCAAGAATGCGTGCCGGGCTTGTCTCTTCCAAAACTGATGGTAAAAGGCAGCAATAGCCCGGCGTCAATCTCCGGTCTTATCAGAGAGGCTAGCAGTCGGCAGGGTCAGTCCGCCTTTTTCCTCAAAAATGCAGGGATCTCCAGTTCCTCTTCATCGATTTCATCGAGCCCGCGGAATTGGTTGGATTGATTTGTATGGGGCTTTTGTGTACCTATGCCAAGGCCCAGGGAATGTTCCCCCAGGGACTTGAGGGGCAGTTCCTCCTCGGCTCTTGTGGCCTCTTCCCTTTTCTGCCGCGCCTCTTCTATGGAGGTCACCACCTGATCGATGCGCTGCGGCATCTCTTTGCCTATCCCCGTTGCAATGACGGTGACCCTCACTTCTTCGTCTATGGAATCGTCGAAGACCGTACCCCATATAATATTTGCATCTTCGTGGGCCTCTTCATGTATGAGCGATGACGCCTGATCCACCTCCTCCATGCTGAGTGTGGCACTGCTGGCGGTGATGTTCATGAGTATTCCCCTGGCCCCACTGATTGAGATGTCTTCCAGGAGGGGGTTCGCTATGGCCATCCTTACGGCCTCCAGTGCCCTTCTTTCGCCCTTGGCCACCCCGGTGCCCATCAAGGCCATGCCCATTTCCCCCATGACGGTCCTGACATCGGCAAAGTCAACATTAACATATCCCTGTATGACGATCAGGTCTGATATTCCCCTGACTGCGAAATAGAGTACCTCGTCGGCCTTCTTGAACATTTCCAGTATGGGGGTATTCGGTTGGGCAAGGCTCCTGAGGCGGTCGTTCGGGATGGTTATGATGGTATCCACAACGGCTTTCAGACGTTCCAGGCCCTCGTCGGCCTGTTTCTGTCTCTTTTTACCTTCAAACCCAAAGGGTTTTGTCACCACGGCCACGGTCAACGCCCCAAGCTCTTTGCTTATTTCTGCAATGACCGGTGCACCTCCGGTACCGGTTCCACCTCCCATGCCGGCTGTTACGAAAACCATGTCGGCGCCTTCAAGGGCAGCGCGTATTTCATCTACACTTTCCTCTGCGGCCTCTCTTCCGATTTCCGGTTTGGCCCCGGCCCCAAGACCCTTCGTAAGGCCCTTACCCATTTGAATCTTCTGGCTGGCCTTTGACATTTCAAGGGCCTGGGCATCGGTATTGGCCGCTATGAATTCCACCCCCTTGAGCTTGGAGGCTATCATATTGTTGACAGCATTGCCTCCGCCCCCACCTACACCAATAACCTTGATCTTTGCCTGTGGTTCCGGTTCTATAAATTCGAAAGACATGATGGACTCTCTCCTTTTACCTTGCACTTGAAACAAGATCCTGTAAACGTTTACAGGGCACCGCAAGGGACCCTCTATATCCTGAACCACGATTTCATGCGGTTCGTTACCCTGTTGAAGATGTTCCTGTCCCTTATGCGGAATTTCTTCCTGGGTTGATGCTCTATGCCATAAAGTACAAGCCCCACGGCAGTGGCAAATTTGGGGCTGTTCACTACATCCACAAGGCCAGATATCCGCCTGGGAAAGCCGATCCGGGTCGGTAGCTGGAAGATCTGGTCAGAAATTTCAGCTATGCCGGGCAAAAGCGCCGACCCCCCGGTTATAACCATGCCGGATACCAGCAGGTCCTTCAGCTTGGTGCGTTCTATTTCCTGGTCGATCAGGTTGAATATCTCCTCCACCCGAGGCTCCAGGATCTCTGCCAGTATCTGCTTGGCCAATAGCCTGGGTTTTCTGCCTCCTACACTGGGCACCTCGATCATCTCATCCTTTTTGACCATGGCAGGCAGACACGTTCCCTGCCTCACTTTGATCTTTTCCGCCTCGTTCATGGGGGTGCGAAGTCCAACGGCGATGTCATTCGTGAGATTGTTTCCCCCAAGCCCGAGAACGGCGGTATGCTTAATGGCACTTTCAGCCAGGAGGGCCAGGTCTGTAGTACCCCCGCCAAAATCTACTAGGGCGACCCCAAGGTCCTTTTCCTCCTGGGTGAGGACTGCCTCGGCAGAGGCAAGGGGCTGCAGCACGATGTCGATCACATCGAGGCCGGCCCGGTTAGCGCATTTTATGAGGTTCCTGGCCGCAGTTACGGCACCGGTGACTATGTGGACCTTGGCCTCGAGCCTGACGCCGGTCATCCCTACCGGGTCCAATATTCCACCCTGATCATCCACCATGTATTCCTGGGGTAGGGTATGGATCACCTCCCTGTCCAGGGGAATGGCTATTGCCCTGGCTGCATCTATGACCCTTTCCACATCGTCAATGGTTACCTCGTCTCCCTTTATGGCTATCGCCCCATGGCTGTTGAAGCCTTTTATATGGCTGCCTGCAATCCCGATGAAGACAGAGCCGATCTCGCACCCAGCCATCAGTTCCGCCTCTTCGATGGCCTTACGAATGGAATTTACCGTGCTGTCGATGTTGACCACTACGCCCTTTCGCAGCCCTACGGATGGATGGGTGCCGATGCCGATTATTTCCACACTGTCTTCGGCGGCTTCGCCAACCACGGCACATATCTTGGTAGTGCCTATATCAAGCCCTACAACTATGTCGCAGGATCTATCCATCATTTCCTCTTTACCGCCCGGGGACGCGCAATCGCCCTGTTTGGCCCATAATCCATGTCTACCATGGCAACTTGATCGTATTTCCCAGAATTATACAAATGGTACAGGACCCTCTCCGCCTTTGCGAATTGAGTGTCCAGATGGGATTCATTCAGCCTGAAGGGGATTCCCCTGTCGGACGTATAAACTACGAGGTGGCCATCGCCATCCACGTGTATCTGGCTTATGTTCTTGATACCAAGGGTTCTGACCCCCTTGCTGGCCAGGCGGATGAGCCTTAACGCCTCCTTTACGCCATCGACATCTGCGATGTTGCCCGATGGCCGGGAACCATTGAGCCTGACCCTGACCCCTGTTATGATGGGAAGAGAGAATTTGTCGTCCTTCCCGAGTTCCTTGAATATATCTCCGCTTGCGTCTATCAGGTAAATCTTTCCTGCATTGAGAAAGGCAACGGGCCTCCTTTCATGCACGGTTATCTTAACCTTGTCGGGCAATATGCGGGTGATCTCCACCCTTGCAATCCAGGGATTTCGTTTGATGTTACCTGCAATCCCTTGAAGGTCCAGGGCCAAGAGGTTGTCATCCCGGGTTATCCGGCTCAACTTCAGGATCTCCTCCTCCGGAACCCGGCGGCATCCGTCTATCTCAACATGATCAACCGTGAACATCCGTGAGGTGCTTACCCATCTCCATGCGCCGTAGGTCCCGAGTACGCACAGCGCAACAATGGAGAATGCCGCAAGAATAACGAGCGCCAGCTTGCCGTTACTCCTGCCAGTGGGTTCCGTTCGACAGGCCGAAAATCCGCTGACTGTTCGTGAGTTCAGGGGTCTTCTCCTATTCACCGTTGCTGTTCCATATGGTAACCTCGGGTTCGAGGTCTATGCCGGTGGCGTTCTTCACCTGACTCTTTACAATCTGCATAAGCTCAACCACTTGGAGCTAGGTGGCGCTCCCGCGGTTAATCACGAAGTTTGCGTGTATTTCGGATATGGCCGCGTCCCCGACACTGATTCCTTTCAGCCCGCAATCCTCGATCAATTTACCTGCCGGGCATTCTGTCGGGTTTTTAAATACACAGCCAGGGCTTGGTTGCCCCAGGGGTTGGGTGGAGATCCTCTTACCCATGATCCTGCGTATTCTTTGCCGTATGCTTCTGGCGCTTGAAGGCACAAGGGCACTGCCCATTGAAGAAGGTCCTTGCCCGTCCCCCCGTTCCCTAGGGACCCTGGTGTCTAGCGGAATCTCCACTGCCGATACAATCTGGCCAGGGGGCAGATGGGATTTCCTGTAACCAAGCCCCAATTTTTCGACCGGTACCCAATGGCTTTCACCGGGACCAGTGAGTAAGGCCCTGCTTGCAAGGCCTCCCATGGACAGGGAGTTCGTCCCGGCATTCATGAAGAGTGCCCCACCAATACTTGCAGGTATGCCGCACAACCCCTCTGTGCCAGCAAGAGAATGTGAAAGCGCCCATGCGATCAGCCTTGATAGCCGGCAACCTGCCTCTATTATTACGGCCCCTTGCGTCATTTGGATCCCCTTCATATGCCTCAATGAAAGTACGATCTCTTCACCCTGCTCGCTTACGAGGAGATTGCTTCCCTGCCCGAGTATTCTGAACGAAAGCTCTTTTTCCTTGAAGAACAGAAGGGCCTTTTCAAGTGCGGTTACGGTCCCTGGCAACACCAGGTACCTGGCCGGTCCACCTATCCTGAAGGTAGTGAGAGTGGCGAGGGATACGTTCCTTAGTACTTCCAGCCCCTCTATCTTTTTCAGCTCACGATCCAGCAACCGCCATCTCCTTTTGTCTGAGTTTTGCTATGAGTGCATGACCTGTTTTTCCGATCGCTCCCGCCCCCATGGTAATGATTACATCATTGTGCCTTATGTGGGGCAAAACCGCTGCAGGAAGGTCCTGGCAGTTATCTACGTAATGTACAGGGGTCCCAAGCTTCCTTTTTATATTTCGTGCAAGCCGTTTCCCATCAACACCAACTATGGGGGGCTCGCTTGCCGGGTATATGGACGTAATCCATAACTCGTCTGCTTCCTTGAATGCACCGGGAAATTCGTCCATGAGTAGTCTGGTCCTGCTGTAGCGATGGGGTTCAAAGAGCACAACCAGACGTCTGTCCGGCCATGCGGCCCTGGCAGCGGTCAGGGTGGCGAGTATCTCGGTCGGGTGATGCGCATAGTCATCCATTATAGTTATCCCGTCTACATGGCCCAATATGTCGAAACGCCTGCCCACCCCCTCGTAACTGCGAAGGCCGGCCTGAATCCTGGGAAAGGATATATCAAGCTCGAGTCCAACCGCTATGGCAGCCAGCGAGTTTCGTACATGATGCAACCCCGGCACCGAAAGACAGACCCGGCCAAGGTCGGTGCCACGGTAGCAAGCAGTGTATGATACCCCTATCCCCGAAAAGGTGATGTCCTTTGCCTGGAGTTCCGACCCGGCCCTGGTGCCGTAGGTCATTATTCTTTTTTTCCCATGGACGGCCAGCCTGGCAAGATGCGGGTCGTCTGAGCACAGGATGGCAACGCCATAGAAAGGGATGCGGTCGATGAATTCCTGGAAGCTCCTGGTTATCGCCTCGATGTCTGGATAAAAGTCAAGGTGCTCCCTGTCTATGTTGGTGACCACGGCAATGCTCGGGGTCAATCGCAGGAAGCTTCCATCGCTTTCATCTGCCTCTGCCACCAGGAATTCGCCGCCTCCCCAGTAGGCATTCGTGCCCATGCCGTTTACCTTTCCCCCGATTATGACCGTTGGGTCCAGGCCTGCCCTGATGAGCACTGCTGCGACCATTGAGGTGGTGCTCGTCTTGCCATGCGCCCCTGCCACGGCGATTCCGAATTTTTTGAGCCTCATAAGCTCCGCCAGCATGGCAGCCCTGGGAATGACCGGTATCTGCAACGATCTGGCTGCAATTACCTCAGGGTTGTTTTCCTTGACGGCCGAGGAGGTCACCACCACGTCGGCGCCGACGATGTTTTCCGGGTCATGGCCTCTGAATATGGTGCCACCCTTAGCCTTGAGTGCCCTGGTTATTTCAGTCTCCCTAAGGTCCGATCCAGAGACCTCGTAGCCAAGGGTCAAGAGTACCTGGGCCAGGCCGCTCATGCCGATTCCCCCGATACCAACAAAATGGATATGCTGCTTCTTATACATTGTCGTGTACTGTTACCCTTTCGATAGTGCTGTCCGTGCAAGGCCCTTTTGGCCTGTTACCTTTCTTGTTCTTGAGGAGGATGCTTACAATATCCCGGGTTGCATTCGGCCTTCCAAGCCTTTCTGCCTTTTCCCTCATCTTGTTCAACCTGTTGGTTTCTCTGAAAAGCATCTCTATCTCACCGGCGAGTTTTACAGCCCCAATGTCGTCCTGTCTGAAACATTTTGCTGCTCCTGCCCTTTCCATCAACTTTGCGTTTGCTTCCTGGTGCCCGTCCGATGCAAAGGGGTAGGGGATAAGGATAGAGGCGACGCCTAGGGATGTAAGTTCTGAGAGTGTAGTGGCACCTGCACGGCACAAAACCAGGTCTGCCCAGCGATAGGCCCGTCCCATCTCGTTTATGAACGGGGATACCTTGGCAGGCAATCCCACCTCCTGATAGGCGTCCCTTACCCTTGAACAGTCCGCAGTGCCGGTTTGATGCCATACCTCTATCTTTATCCCTGATTGCCACAAGATCTTGATCGCCGAGCTTGCCAGCCGGTTCAGAGATTGAGAGCCCTGGCTTCCACCGATCACAAGGAGCCTTTTATGGCCATCCCCTCTGAAGTTGTGTCGATCCCTGTCCATCAGTATGGATTTTCTGACCGGGGTGCCTGTGAGTTCTACAATATTCTTAGGGAAATATTTCCTGGTTTCCTCAAAACTTACCAATACCTTTCCTGCAAACCTAGCGGACAAACGATTGGCAAGGCCCGGCACGAGATTTTGTTCATGTATGGCCGTTGGTATCCCAAGTAACCGTGCAGCTACCAGGACTGGTCCGGATACATAGCCGCCTACACCAAGGACGATGTCCGGCTTGAACTCCCTGATCCATGCCAGTGCCCGCATGATTACCAGGGGCATGGACAACAGGGAGATGGCCCGTTTACCAAGGCCTACGCCATGAAGCGGCCTTACATTGAGACATTTGTAGTTCCATGCCCTGCCACGGAGTGCAGCGGTTTCCACCTGGCGTCCGGTCCCGATCCATAGGAGTTCGAGGCCGGTCCTGTCCTCGACGGCCTCAGCGATGGCGATTCCAGGGAAGACATGACCCCCGGTCCCACCGCCGGCAATGATCAGCCTCGTTTTCTCCAGGTTGCCAGACATGGAAAGGTGCTCGTTCCTACGCGCAATCGATTCATTCATGGATAAATGCCTCGGATAGATCCTCAACGGCCCTTTGGAATAAACGGCCTCTTTCTTTGTAGTCCCGGAACATATCGAAGCTTGCACACGCAGGGGACAGGACCACCGTGTCCCCACATTCGGCCACGGAGACCGCGGCCTTTACCGCCTCCCGCATCGTCTTCTCTCCATTGCTACCATTGAAGATCCCGATTATATCGACAACATCTTTGAGCGTCTCTTTCAGGGCAGCCGCCTCTGTCCCCATCAAGGCTACGGCCTTTATCCATCCGCCTTTCCTTCCATTTTTACCATGGAAACGCATGGCGGTAACGGCCTGTTTCAGCGCGGAATAATCCTCGTTTTTCCCCTGTCCACCCATGATGAATATACCCGGACCCTCGAGCGCCTCCATGGCCCGTATGCTTGCGGCCACATTCGTGGCCTTCGAGTCGTCAATGTATCTAACCCCGTCCCGTTCGCAGACAAGCTCGAAACGGTGGCTAGGTGCCTTGAAGGTATCCATGGCCCTTTGAATAGCCCTTGGGCCTGCCCCTGCAAGTCTGGCGGCAAGGATGGCACAGGCCAGGTTTTCCAGGTTGTGGAGACCTCGTAGCGTCCAATGCTCGAGGGAATAGCACTCATGTTCACCCCCGGGCCACCTAACCTGGATCTGGTCATGGTTAGGATCCGTAAATGCCCCGGCCCTGCCACGGGAACAAGTGCCGAAGTATAGCTTCCTGGTCCTGTTGACCCAGTGCCAGTTTGCGGATACCGGGTCATCCAGGTTCAGGAGGCTCCAGTCCTCTGGCCCCTGGTAGCGGAGGAGCCTGGCCTTGATGTTTCCATATGCCTGGAGATCATTATGTCGATCCAGGTGGTCTGGAGCAAGATTCAGCCAGGCGGCTACGTTGAACCTGGGTCGTGCAAAGGGAAGATGCCAGCTTACAGGAAGATATTCCAACTGGAAACTGCTTACCTCCAGTACCGCCGTGGTATCCTCGGAGTTGTCAGCCATCAGGGCGGCCAGTGGGGGCGCAATATTTCCCCCCGTGACTATTTTTGATCCGGCCTGCCTTAACATGTGCGATACAAGGCTGGTGGTGGTGGTCTTCCCGTTGGTCCCGGTGATGGCAAGTATTGGACCCTTCCAGAATGCCGCGGCCAAGGCCAGCTCTCCTATGATATCGATTCCTTCCTCGTAAATGCGTCTTACCAGTAGTGAATCAGGCCTGATGCCAGGGCTTACCACGGCCAGGTCCGCCCTTTTGAGGAGTACGTCGAGTCCTTTGTCGTCGATTACCCTTACCCCTTCGTCCTCGCACCACGATCTTAGCCAACCAGGCCATTTTGCAAGTGGCTTAGCATCATAGCAGATTAGGTCGGCACCCATCTTCCTGAGCCATGTGGCGGTTGCCTGGCCCGAGATGCCCATTCCCAGGACGGCTATGTGTAGGTTTTTTAGTACATTTATTTTCATCTCAGTTTCAAGGTGCTTATTGCCACCAGTCCCAACAGGACAGATATGATCCAGAATCTCACTACAACCTTCGGTTCTGCCCAGCCCTTCAATTCAAAATGGTGGTGTATCGGTGCCATACGAAATATTCTTTTTCCCTTCGTCATCTTGAAATAGCCTACCTGTAGCATTACCGAAAGTGCCTCTACCACAAAAATCCCCCCTACGATGGCCAGGAGGATTTCCTGCTTTGATAGTACGGCTACCACCCCCAAGGCGCCTCCAATGGAAAGGGAGCCGACATCCCCCATGAATATCTCTGCTGGATAGGTGTTATACCATAGAAAACCGAGTCCAGCTCCGACCATGGCACCACAAAATATTGCCAACTCGCCGGCGCCTGGGACAGTCGGTATCTGTAAATAGTGTGCCAGCGTGGCATGGCCAGCTAGATAAGAGAACAGGGTATAGACAGCAGCTGCCACGACGAATGGTCCAGTTGCCAAGCCATCCAGTCCATCGGTCAGGTTTACTGCATTAGATGAGCCTACTATTACCAGAAGGGCAAAGATTGCGTAGAAGAGACCAAGGTCAGGCCTACAATTTTTGAGGAAGGGGATACTAAGATGCGTATCCCAGCTACTGTTAAAGGCAATGAACAATGTGCCGGCAATCACGATCATGACCTGGCCGGTCAGCTTCCAACGGCCCGCCAGCCCTCTGCTGGTTTTACGTCTTACTTTGAGTATGTCGTCACAAAGACCTATGAGTCCGTATCCCACCAGTATCAGGATACTTATCCAGATATATATTACGGAAAGATCAGCCCATAATAGCGTGGCCGTGACAATAGAACCAATGATGAGAACTCCTCCCATGGAGGGGGTGCCTTGCTTTATCCTGTGGCTCTGCGGTCCATCCTCGCGGACCACCTGCCCCATCTGGAGCCGTTGCATCTTGCGTATGAACCACGGCCCAAGGAACAGCGTGATACACAACGCCGTTATGGCGGCATAGATCGTCCTGAAGGTTATGTACCTGAAGACGTTAAAAATGGCCCAATGACTGTGGAGGGGATAGATGAGATGGAATAACATGATGAGGCCTTATCCCCCCACCCGGTTTTTCGCTGGGAATGCGCAGGCTCCCAGGGAGCCGCACAGGGCCTCACTGGCCCTTTCAAGGCCTACGGCCCTTGAGCCCTTGACAAGTATTACAGAGGAGGGCCTGAACGTATCGAGGCCGTCCCTGGTTCCCAGCCATTCGAGCAGCTCATCCGTGTCGGTGAATGTGTGGATCCTTTCGTTAGGAAAGCCGGAGCGCCTGGCGCCTCGGGCAATTTCATTCCCCATGTTACCCACGGTTATCAAGGTGTCTAGGCCGGTTTCAGATGCCTGTCTTCCCAGATTTTCATGAAACGATGGAGCCATGCTGCCAAGCTCCAGCATGTCACCCAGTATGGCCACGCGCCTGCATCCATTTCCAAACCCTCCCAGTACCTTGAGCGCGGCTTCCATAGAACCGGGATTCGCGTTGTAATGATCCTCTATTATGGTTACGGCCTTTCCAATCCTCCTGGCAACCAGCCTCCCGGGAGGGGCGCAAGCCTTTTCGAGGCCTGCCTTGATAAGCGGCAGGGGTAATCCAGCGGCAATCCCGACAGAAGCCGCTGCAAGGGCATTCTGTACATTGGCCTCCCCGATGAGAGGAAGCATGATATCCACTGACCTTCCATTGTCTGCCTCTATTATCATGCGTGTGCCAGTGGGGCCAGGAGACCATGAAGGGCAATGGAGTATGTTTCTGACCTCCATGCCAGCCCTGGGCATCACCAGACGTTTCCGCCATTCCGTCCGGCCCTTCATCGTATAGCCTATTATGCAGGTTGCAGAGGTATACCTCAGGCCTTCAAACACCAGGATATCATCGAGGTTCACCACCGCGATTCCCTTTGGGGACAATGATCGCCACAGGCACCATTTTTCCCTGGCTATTTCCCTCAACGTCCCCAGGCCTTCAAGATGTGCAGGCCTTATACAGGTTATCAGGCCTATGTCCGGTGCCGCTATTTCGCACAGCCTGGCTATCTCACCAGGGTGGTTGGTACCCATTTCTAGGACCGCGAATTCCTGCCCTGGTCTTAGTGCAAGTATGCTCAGCGGAAGTCCTACGAGGTTGTTGAAGTTCCCAGGTGTTTTGCCGACAGGGAAACCGGCCTGGAGGATAGATGCCACGAGGTCCTTGGTGCTGGTTTTGCCACAGCTACCAGTAATCCCAACCACCTTTATCGAAAGCGTCGCCCTGTACCAGCCTGCATAGTCACCGAGCGCCTTTAGGGTGTCCTGGACGGTCAGAACAGGTCTGTCTTCCCTAGTGACGGCATCTTCAAGGTCTGGACCCGCCACGGCGGCCACGGCACCCTTTTGGAGCGCGCTTTCGACAAACCGGTTTCCATCAAAATTATCACCAGTAAGCGCCCAAAAAAGCTCCCCTTCTCGAACCGCTCTGGAATCGGTGGAGACCGCCTTGAACCTTACGTCCCTGAAGCGAACCGGAAGGTGGGCACCTATGGCCCCTGCTACATCCGAGAGCCTACTCAGGCCCCCAATTTCTTCCCTGATAACTGCAACGTCATCAAATGGAACCTTCCTGGTACCGATTACCTGGTATTTTTCATGGCCCTTGCCGGCCACAAGCAGGCAATCGCCTGGGGCCAGTTGCTCAATCGCCCATCTTATGGCCTCTCTACGGTCTGTTATGGCCCTTGTCTTCTCCAACAGGGAGCCCGTCCCCCCCCTGATGCCATCGAGCATGTCATTGATTATGCTTTCCGGATCTTCGCTCCTCGGATTGTCAGAGGTGAAGATCGCAAGATCACACAGGACGGCTGCAACCCTTGCCATCAGGGGGCGTTTGCCCTTGTCCCTGTCCCCACCGCAGCCAACCAGGCAAACAAGGCGTTTTTTCGTCAGTCTTCTGAGGGAGCCAAGCACCTTTTCCAGGGCATCGGGGGTATGGGCGTAATCCACCAATACGAGGGCATCCCGTATACGGGCTATCCTTTGAAGCCTGCCAGGGATGACCTCGACCCTTTCAATGCCCTTTTTGATGGAGGCACTGGTGCAACCCATAGCCAGCGCTGTACATGATGCGGCCAGGATGTTGTAGAGGTTGTGCAGCCCCATGAGCCTGGATGATATTCCAATCCTTTCTCCATGCAGAGAAATAGTGCAACTGATCCCATCCGTGTCAAGCCTGTACCAGGTAGGTCTTACTATGGCCCCCTTGTCCAGACCGAAGCTCAACCTCTTTCCTCTTACCATGTGCCAAAGCCTTGCACCGTAGGGATCATCCATGTTGAGGACTGCTGTCTCGCAAGGGAATTCGGTGAAAAGTCGTGCCTTGGCCTGGAAGTATGATTCCATATTCCTGTGATAATCAAGGTGGTCACGGCTGAGGTTGGTGAATGTCGCGGCCTTGAACCTGCATCCACTGATTCTTTTTTGCAGGATGGCATGGGATGAGATTTCCATGGCTACGGCCTTTGCACCGTTTTCACGCATGCGTGCCAGGCATTCTTGCAGGCTGACTGGATCCGGTGTGGTAAGTTTTGACGGTTGAAAGTAGCCACCTTGTCTTTGATTGATGGTTCCAATGACGCCAGGGTTGAGGCCCTCTTCCTGGAAGATTCCCTCAAGCAGGTACGTTACCGTGGTTTTCCCGTTGGTGCCTGTAATACCTGCGATAGTCAATGGGCTGCCATCGTTTCCATAGATAAAGCTTGCGATCCTGCCGGTTAATCCCCTTGGATCGACCACCGGAATGACAGGGACGAAGCTTGGAACCACGTCGGCCAGATCTTCCGGGATATCACTTGAAACCATTATGGCGCCTGCTCCCCTTTTGATCGCGTCCTGCACGAAGTCAAGGCCGCTACGGGTAGTTCCTTCCAGGGCAACGAATATATCGCCCTGGTTTACCCGCCTGGAATCCAACGAAATTCCACTAACCTCTATGTCGTTACACGGCCTTTCCAGCCTTATCTCCTCTGGAAACCGGGCCAGTATATCTTCCAGTTTCATTTGTTTCTTGGATGATAGGGGGGATCTCTGATCCCAGCAACCGGGATGCGCGCCCCTATCGATTTCTTCTCTCCTTGCAGATGATCTTACAGGTGGTGCCTGGACGTATCCGTGTCCCTGCCCTTGGTACCTGTGCAACTACTATACCCCTTCCTTCGAGCCGGGGCCGCATGCCCATTGTCCTTAATATATCAAAGGCGGCCCTCATGGATTTGCCATTTAGTGAAGGCATTCTCCCACGGTCTCGTGCGGGGAAATCCTGTGATGATGCCTTCAGCCTATTGCTGTTTCGTTCCCTGGAGGCGGTGATGCTCCAGGCCCTCTTGGCTATTGTAATGGTATGGCCCATGGTGCCCCTGCATTTTCTGGGATCCTTCGATACATGGTTCAAGACGGAAACATAACTTATTCTGGGCGTGCTGGGAGGCCAGAAGCCAAGGGAGACTACCTGGTAGTATCGGGGGGCCGTTGCCCTTTCTTCCCCGGGAAACCATCTTACGCCTACCAGGGATGGCCCATCAGGGGTGGCCAGCAGCACTTCGAGCCTGTTTGTCGATTTCTGCCTTTTTGCCCCATTCAAAGCAGTAACGCCTGGCCCCTCCCGCTCCTTCACAGACCCGGATGGAATCAGGTGATGGTTTTCGAATGGGGTACATACATGAGGCGGACCCGTAGGGCCTTGTTCCAGTAGCCTGGAAAAGGCCTCCAGTACCTGAAGAGGGGTGGCCGTAGCGTTGCAATATTTTATCTCATCCCAGGAAAGGGGAGGGGCCGTTGGCAGAGAGCCGGCCTGTTCACCAGGCAGATCTATGCCTGTTTTTTCCCCAAGGCCCAGTTTCCACATTCTGTTTATAAGGTTTCTGGGCAGGGGCATGTCTTCAAGCTCCTTTTCTTTCCAAGGCCCCCAAAGGATAAGGGTGGGGGACAATTCAGCCCAGCCGAATTTTTTCGTATGGCCAGATGCCCCCTTGGCAGATGCCAATGACATGTTCATATCCCCTCGCATTCCCTGGGCCTGATCCAGCCAGCTTAAGACCGGAAATAGTATCCAGGGATCCACCGTGGCCCTCAGCGCCCAGTTTATCAACGGTATGTCCGGTTGATTCCATACCGAGGCAGGGTCCCAGGATGGCAAGCTGGCCATGGCCAGGATCCCACCGGTTTTCATGTCCAGCACGATAAGGCAGCCGTTCGCGGCTCCAAGCCGTCTCATCTGCGTGGCAAGGTCCCGTTCGGCCAATTTTTGGATTTTGCGTTGGAGTGTGAGGACTATACCGTCGCCGGTTGCCAGATATTTTGAACCGGCTGGAGAAAGATATGAATCATAATAGTGTTCAACGCCGTCAAGCCCCCGACCATCCTGGCTGATAAATCCAAGTACAGGGGCGGCCATGGTGCCATATGGGTAGATCCTTTCAGGCCTTCCATTCCTGTAATGGTCAATGGCGAGCACCTCGCCAGAGCTGTCCATGATGCTTTTTCGCAGGCCGTATGTGTCATGATCGTTACTGTACACATGGGTGCTGGTGTCAGCGGTTTTGTCATGGGGGCCTTTGCCGGTACCAGGGCCTTTACCAAGGCATCCCGGTAGCAGGCCTGCTTCGGCAATCAGGGCCAGTGCTATCAAGAGTCTTATAGGCGTACATGGTCCCTTCATCCTTTTAATTGCCTTTATCCCCTGTATCCTGGACTAATTGAGTTTGATCAACTGATCCTTTCTTGCCGGGTGTAGCCCAAGTCTGCGCCCAAGCCTTTTCAGGTGCTTGGGGTCCTTCATGATGGCTTCCTGTTTTTTCAGGCTTTTTGACTGGGCGGTTAGGGTGAGCGCCTCTTTTTGAAGCAGGGTGATGTCGTCTGCAATGGTATGGATCTGGTAACCACTCCAAAATCCCAGCACAAGGAGTGCCATGGCGATAGAGGCGGCTGCGATCTCTCTCAGTGAGACCTTGACAGATCTGAATACGTTGCTGGTTTTGTTCCTCGCTACCCTGCTGTTTTTAATCTGCCTGTACGAACGCTTGGAAGGCATTCGAAGTGTTCCAGTACGTGCGTTCATGCTACGGCCTCCTTATTGGTTTGATTTTTTCTGGGCTATTCTCAGTTTTGCGCTCCTGGCCCTGGGATTTGTCTCCAACTCCTCCGGGCTGGCCATTATGGGTTTTTTCGTAAGACGTTCGAGCCTCGAGTCCTGTCTGATGGCATGCTTTACAATGCGGTCTTCCAAGGAA
>JAJRZR010000064.1 GCA_024275145.1 Deltaproteobacteria bacterium
GATTGATAGCCGAGTTCTGGATCATTCAGGAAAAGGGCAGTGATGCCCTTAAAAAGGAACACGACAAATCCAGCCAGGGACAATGACCAGGCAGACACTTTCAAAGGAAGAGATCGCAGGCCGCCTGAGACGTATCGAGTCGCTGCCAACACTGCCACCCATCGTATCAAGGCTCAACCAGATGGTCACGGACGAAGACGTCACAGCGGTCAAGCTCGGGCAGGTCATAGAAAAAGATCAGGTACTCACCAGCAAGCTCCTGAAGATGGTCAATTCCTCCTTTTTTGGTTTTCCACAGCGAATCAGCACGGTATCCAATGCAATAGTCCTGTTGGGATTCAACGTGATCAAAACCCTGATAGTTACATCTTCCATATTCGAGGTCATGCAATCATCCGATGTAGGCCTGTTCGAACACTCCCTTGGATGCGCCACAGCTGCAGGAATCCTTGCCAGGAAGTGTGGCATAAAGAATCCAGAGGAGATATCCACGGCAGGACTCATACATGACCTTGGGAAGATCGCTGTAAGGGCGGAGCTTCCCAAGGAATACCAACATATACAGAAGCTGGTAAACGAAAAACAGATTCCCATGCGGGAGGCCGAGCTAGAGGTCTTGGGAATCGGCCATCCCGAGATAGGCGGATACCTGGCGAGGCAATGGAACCTGCCAGACCGGCTGGTGATCCCCATAGAGACCCATCATGAGCCATCCAAGCCCCCTGGCTTTTCAAGCATTTCGGCGGTAATCCACTTCGCCGATATCTTGATAAGGGCCGTAGGGTTTGGATATGGTGGCGATCCGTGGGTCCCTGCCCTTGATCACCAGGCATGGGTACGGATAAAATTCGGCAAGACAGCTACCCGGCAGATCCTTGAAGAACTGGATCAGAAGCTTGCCGAGCTTGGAAACCTTACCATGGAAATCCATGTAGATTGAATATACCTGATGGTGCTGTACCCTGTAATTTATTGAAACCATGGCCAGAATCGCCCTCATAACACCGGATTTCTTTAATGATAAGGCCCAACGACTCCGCCTAGAATCAACAGGCCATCTCATAATCAAAAATCCGGATGTAGCCCAGGCGCTGGAGGCCCTTCTCAGCAATCCGCCGGACATCCTGATAATCCAAAAGGGCCTTGAAGGACAACTGGATCAGGACGTCATCAAGGCACTCAAAAACAACCTGCAGCTCGCTTTGCTTCCCATAATCCTGGTCGTTTCCCCAAAGGACCTTGCCAGGGGGATGAACTGGGAAGACTATCCGGTGGATGATCTTATATCGAATAAGGCCTCGGTGGAAGAAATCATTACGAGGGTGGATCTGGCCCTGGCAAGGTCACACAGAATAGCGGACAACAATCCACTCACCATGCTTCCGGGCAACTCCTCCATATTGAAGGGCATCCAGGATATCCTTGATTCAAACGAACCAAAGGCTGTATGTTACGTGGACATTGACAATTTCAAACCGTTCAACGACAGGTATGGCTTCGCCAGGGGAGACGAGGTCATAAGGATGGTGTCCAGGATCCTGGTCAATACCGTGCAGGAAAAGGCAGGCGCTGATGGTTTCGTCGGCCACGTTGGAGGGGATGATTTCGTCTTCATGATCCCGGTTAAGCATACGGAAGCCGTTTGCAGGGAAATAATCGACAATTTCTCCATGCTGATACCCCTTTTTATCGACGAGGAAGATCTGGATACAGGGTACTTCAAGGCACGGGACCGACAGGGACACTGGCAATCCTTTGATCTTACAAGCCTGTCCATTGCGGTAATACCCGCCACGAAGGCCGGATACAAACACTACGGGGAGGTGGCGGCTGCCGCTGCCCTCCTGAAAAAGGAGGTCAAGAGGCTGCCTGGCAGCAATTTCCTGGTAGACAGACGCAGGGAGAAAGACAGTAAATGAGAGGACCCTTACCAGCCTTGATCGGCTGGCTCATATTAATCATGGGGCTATGTCCCGCTACATGGGCATCGCCAAGGCTCACCGCAATTGCCAGCATATTTCCACTCGCGGATTTCGCACGGCAGGTAGGCAGGGAACGTGTCAAGGTAGATCTCCTTATCCCCCCAGGGGCAAGTGTACACTCATGGGAGCCCAGGCCCAGTGATCTCGTCAAGCTGAAACGGGCCGACCTGATACTGGTAGTGGGAGAGGCACTGGAGCCATGGCTCAGCACATTCATGGAACAGGATCACCCTAAAAGAACCCAGGTCATAGAGGCAATGGAAGGGGCGCCCATAGTAACGCTCAGACACGGCCATGAAATGGCAGCCACTACCTCGACAGGCCATAGACATTCAGGGGTGGATCCACATATATGGCTCGATTTCAAATGGGACCAGGTCATTGTCCAAAGGATAGCGGATGCCTTCTCCTATCTCGATCCTGCCGACAGGTCGTTTTACCAGGCAAACGCGCGGGCCTTTCAAAAGAAACTGGAAAGGCTGGACGAGGATTACAGGCGAACCCTGTCCACATGCTCATCCAGGGTCCTGGTCATCGGCGGACATGCTGCCTTTGGATACCTTGCGAGGGCCTATGGATTGAAGCAGCTCTCTCTTTACGGGCTCGGCCCGGATGCCTCCCCAACCTCCAGGCACATGGTCGAAATCATAAAATTGATCAAGGACAAGGGTGTCAAGGCCATCTTTTTCGATGAGGCCACCAGCGACAGGCTGGCAAAGACCCTGGCGCTGGAAACAGGGGCGCACGTGCTCGTGCTCACACCGGGTGCGAACCTCTCACGTGCCGATCTAGCCAAGAGGCCTTCATTCCTGGATCTCATGTACAGGAACTTGAACTCCCTCGCCAAGGGTCTTCGATGCACTGTTAAGGACTAGGAGAGGGTATTGTCTGCCCGCTCCGTTGAAATATGTGCGTCCTGAAGATCTCGCTCAACCTCCCCGGCATAGGAAGCAGCCATTTCCACCACCTTGGGATCCACATCGTAATGCCCCATGACCCGGTAAAGTTCCTCTGACAATCTTGTTATTGCCTCCTGTGCGCTCGATACCTCTTCGGCTATCCTGGAAAAGGCATTTGCGTCCTCGGCAAGTGTATGGGCCTTGTTTGCCACCTGCCCCACCCCCTCTTTACTTGCGGCAAGGTTGCCTTCGATTTCAGAGGTGGTGGCCGTCTGTTCTTCCACGGCACTCGCGATGGTATTGGCCAGATCCGTCAGGTTCTCCACCATTTCAGTGATACGCTCCACCGATTTAACGGCATCGTTTGCATCGCCCTGTATGGTCTCTATCATTTGGGTTATCCTGCTTGTAGCCTCACCGGTCTGTTTTGCCAGTGCCTTGACCTCGTTGGCTACCACGGCAAAGCCCTTCCCGGCCTCACCGGCCCTTGCAGCCTCTATGGTAGCATTAAGTGCAAGTAGGTTTGTTTGTTCCGAGATGCTATCAATGACCTGTATAATACTGCTAATCTCTTGGGAACTGGCTCCAAGCCTGTTGATCGTCTCACGGGTTCCCCTCGCCATTTCAAGTGCCTGATTTGCACTCTGGGCCGTAGTGGCCACACTACCCGATATCTCAGAGGTGGCAGATGTCAACTCTGCCATTGACCTGGCCACGTATTCTAGGTTTGATGCGGTTTCAGATGCATTCTTATCCAGATCTGTGGAGGCCTCTGTCAATTTATTGGTCTCTGCCATCACCTCACCACCCACTGCTTCCAATACATTCGATGCCCTCTTGAGCCTCTCGGTCTCGTTAAGTAACATGTTCAACATACTGCCGATACGAAACAGCAACACATTGGCCATCCTTGAAAGGGCACCAAACTCGTCATTGGCCGACACAGCGGCAAGAGAGACGAACCTTCCTCTGGAGAGCCTTTTCATGAAGGCCACCAAATCCTCTACCGGACGCAGTATCACGGTAATGAGCATACCCATTATGGTGGCTATGACCAATGTAACACCCCCCAACCCTGCAGACAGGCTTATGACCGTAGCCCTCAAGGCACTTGCCCTTTCCCTGTTATCAACTGCAATGGCAATAGCCCCTGGGGGGGCTACGTCATCTTTCGACTTCAGAGGGAAACAAAGATAAAAAAAATCCCCGCTGGATACGTTCATCACCCTGCTTATGGGAAGCTTGAAATCTCTATCCTCTAACAGGGCCGAAAAGGCCTCCTTATTCGTGGCCAGCACGACCGCCCGACGACCGTTGACGGCCTTTACGGGTAACCAGGCAAGCTCGACATTATCCGATGCCCCCTTCACCTTTTTGAATATACCTATCAATGGGGAATTAAACAGCACCCACCCGGCGGGTTCACCGTTATAGACCACAGGGACAACCACCCGTACACACAGACCTTCAAGACCTGCCTCTAGGGCGTAGCCCCTCTTGTGCTCCCTAGCCATTTTTTTGAGCAGGTGGCTTTCCTCAAAGAGATTCCTGCCCTTGAACTCCGGATGCCCCGATGCATATATTACCATCCCTTTGGGATCGACAAAGATCAGGTACCCAGACAAAAATTGCCCCCTTTTCATCGTTTTGAGAAGGGGAGAGACCAGCTGCGCCAGGATCTTGGGATCCTTGAAGGCAACGCCAAATTGTACATCGGAATTGTTGGCAAGGTTTTCGGCAACCAAAAGACCGCCCGAACCTGCTTCAGCCACCTCCGAGCGCACCTTTGATTCCAGCACCAATAGTTCCTTCTTTGTCTGCTTCCTGTCGCTCCTGGAAATATTTCTCAAGATCCAAAGACCGGTCATCAGACTGGAACATACCAGAAGGGCAATTACCGGCAGAATGAGTTTATACTTTGCTGAGAGGTCTTTGAAACCCTTCATGGCGCCCCCCCTGCTTCAATTGATTGGAAAGGCTACGCTTATGGCACCCCGCAGGTCCCCCAGTTTATAACCTTCCCTTTTCCTGCCGGCAGGATCGATACTTCCCTTTGGCTCTCCATGGCACTTAAGACAGGCCTTCTTTATATAAATGGGCTGGAGATAACGGTAATGACTATTCACAAATTCACCATAGCCCTTTCCCTTAGGATAGGCTGGGTCCTCGAACATGGCGAGCACCTTCTTTTCGAAGGGATCGGGCTGGTTATATGCATTCCTGTACTTGAAGGTAGTCTGTTTGATAAAAATCTTGCAGCGGCCCTTGAGTATCTGCCCTGTTTCCCTTCCAAATACCGCTGGTATATAGCCCTTGAAGCCCTTGCCCTTCTGGTTTATCCGCCGTTGATTCATCTGAACGCTCAACTTTGCCGCATCGATGACCTGCTGAATGATATCCAGTACCTCTGGAGGCAATTCTGAAATATCCTTCCCCGTCATTTTCTTGAAGCTTTGACGAATCTGCCCTTCCAGATACTCAGGGGTAAAGCCCTTATCCGCCTTTGAAGGATCGTTGATAAGATTTTGATTCTTTGCAACGATCCCCCGGCCAGCCACGATTACATCGGCTATGTATCTGGCTACCATCTTGGCATCCTCACGGCCTATGGTTCCACAATTCGCCTGGGCCAACACGGCACCTGGCATGGCCGCAACAGCGGCTAAAGAAAAAAGAGCAATCAATAACTTGGACATATTATGTATCCTCCCTCAGGTCTGAATTTCATTACATCCCTCACACCTTCATCCTAGATACAAATTGCCGTACACTCCAAAGGCCTCATCGGAAATACAAGGGAAAGTCTTTAGCTGTATGGCCTGGAATTAAAACACTTCGTGTTGACAGAGAGGTAACCCCTACAGGAGATCAACATGGCATGAGGGGCGGATGGGGCAATTACACCTGGTGTGTTCCCTTATCCAAAAAGGAGAGTGATTATCAGGACGAATACGGGATGAAAGGGTCAGAAGGGGGGAAAGGCAACCCGATATTGACAGGGTCCGGGGACACAATCTACATAGAAGAAGTTTGGTCAATGGATTTGCTGGAGTGCCCGCGATAAAACCACAGGGATAGGCCTGCCAAAAAGAAACCGGCGCTCAGGATCTGACCCATGGTTAGCCAACCCCAAAGGATGAAACCCAACTGTGGATCGGGCTGCCGGTAGAACTCCACGATGAACCGGCACAATCCATACCCCATCAAAAGCAGGGCCAACTTCTTGCCTGGTATCCACGGCCTTTGACGCAACGGCCACAAGAGGGCAAACAAGACGACACCCTCCAAGAATGCCTCGTAGAGCTGGGACGGGTGCCTGGGCACTGTCCCCCCCTGGGGGAAAACCATTGCCCATGGGACATCGGTGGGCCTGCCGAACAGTTCACCATTTATGAAGTTTCCGATCCTGCCAAGGCCAAGCCCTACAGGTGCTGTAACGCTGAACCTATCGGCCCATCGCCAGAAATCAAGCCCATGCCTACGGCAATAGAGCCAACCAGCGACAACCGCCCCCACTGCCCCGCCGTGGAAGGACATTCCTCCATGCCAGGTAGCCAATATTTCCCCGGGATTTGCCATAAAATATGGCAGGTTATAAAAGAGGACATAGCCAATACGGCCACCAAATATTACCCCTATGATCAAGGCAAAAAGCAACCCGTCGAGGTGCCTCAACTCCGCTGCATGTCTTTTTTCCTCTTGGGCATCGACCCCGACTTCAAGGACCTGTTTCCTCACCAGAAAATATGCGGCCAGAAAGCCCAGGAGATACATCAGGCCATACCAATGAACAGCGACCGGACCTATCCGTATTAATACTGGATCGATATGGGGATAAGGAATCATCGGGCAACAAAAAGGGGGGGTTACTTTTTATCCTTGTGATCCCTGAGGGGCACCACTCTCGGGCCACTGGGTGGTTGCGGCTTGTCCGGATTGTCGTCAGGGTCCGTAATCTGCCCTCGGTGTAGTGGAGGAACCTGTCTGGATATCAACGTGTCGAACAGAATATTATACTGCTCCACAAGGGAGGTATTCAGGTCCGCTTCCAAGACGAAGCATGATACCTTGCTGCGCTGTATCCTTATGGAAGAGCTGGTGACAGTGGTCATGATATGCGGTCTGACCACAGGACCCTGCTGCTGATCATATATAACCGCACATGGAAAATAAAGATCAAAAAATGCCGCTTTTTCCAGGGCGAAGAGCACCGTTTCCGTCTGGCGGTTGTAACGTATCTCTCCCAGGAGCAAACCCAGTCCATCCACCTGGACCAGCACCATTTCCTTTGCATTTTGATGAAGTTTCATAACCTACCCGTTCTTAACCCAAGCTCTCACGCGATCCGCACCTTGTAGCCACGCCCCAACGACATGAAGATACAGGGACGTATTTTCACAGTAAACGATACTATCCAACCAGACCTCCACAATGGATCTCGTTGTCTTTCCTATCCCTTGTTTCTCTTACCCCTGCCACGGCTCCTCTGGCGTCTCTTACGTAATGCCTTGGCGGGCCTGGGCCTTAGGTGCGGAGCAGGACCCACTGCGGACAGGCCGTATATCTCACGGATCCAATCGAATAACAGTAGCGCCTCATTAAACGTGCTCTTCCGCCACACCCGCTTGGGCCAGGAGTTGCGGGCAACACATGTACTGAGTGCCCATTGGCTGGACAGGATCTGGGCGGTTTGATCCCTCACAGCCCGTCTGAAATCATACGGAAGAAAGATTTCATGTATCAAGGAACGTACCTCGAAGGTGGGCCAACGCAACTTCTCCGTCCTGAGATTATGCCACCCTGGCATGGAATTCAGGACAGGATAGGCGAGTACTGCCAGGATAAGGGCCTCGCTAACCTCCTGCCCACTACCCACCATAGCGTCTATGCGCCTGAGCAATCCCATGAGCATAGTCCTGGTCGTTTCGGCCGATTCACTTTCCAGGACAGGGGAATAGGACATAAAAACATGCTTGAGCAAACCCGCCTTTAGCATCAACTCCGCCCATACGCAACTAACACCAGAACGGAGGTCCTTCAACCACTCATCCCGTACCCTTGGAACTGCACAGAGACGAATCTTGTCGGCATTCGCCCTTATTGCCTTCCAAGTGGCAGGCTCTATCTCGAAGCCTGTCCTGGCTGCATGACGCACTGCCCGCAACATACGCACGGGATCACGCAGGAACCGGCGCTCCGGATCCCCTATGACCCTTATTATACCTGCCCGCAGGTCCTTCATTCCACCCACAAAGTCTATCACACTGAAATCGGCGATATTATAGAAGAGACCGTTGATGGTAAGATCCCGCCTGAACGCATCCTCCTGGGGGCTGCCGAATATGTCCTCATTGCCCATCCCCTCGCGTATCGCCTCCCGGTCATCGTAGTCGGTCTGACGCCGAAAGGTGGACACCTCTATTACCTTGCCACCCTTGAAGTATACGTGGACAAGCCTGAAACGTTTCCCGATTATCCTGCTGTATCTGAACAGCCGTTTCACCTCCTCGGGCCTTGCATTTGTGCCTATGTCGAAATCCTTGGGCCTCTTTTTCAGCAACAGATCCCTCACGCTGCCCCCCACAAGATAGGCGATGAAGCCGTGATCCTTTAAACGGTAAAGAACCTTGAGCGCCTCCCGGTCTATATTCTTCCGGCTGACACAGTGATCCGGACGCGGAATGATAAGTGGACGCGACGAGATGTCTTCGAAGAGAAATTCCTGGACAGCAGGCGGCTTCTCTTCCTTGATTACAGGGGGACGCCAGCGGCGGCGTTTGGCACAAAATGGTGACACGGACTTGTTTTTGGGGGAAGGATGAGACATTAATTTATTGTTTTCACAGGAATATCAAGGCCGATCCTTGTAGGCTTTGGGATTTATTCCATACTTGTTTATCTTGTAATTTATTATGCGCAGGCTTGTATCCAGGAGCTTGGCGGCCTTGGTCTGGTTACCCTTGGTCTCGACCAATGCCTCGACAATCAGTTCCTTCTCAAACATTGCAACGCCCTCGGCAAGGGACCGCATGGTCCTGCCCTTTTCTGAACAATCTTCAGAAACTTGAAGGTTCGGGGGTAGGTGATGGATCCTAAGGACCTCTTCGTCGCATACCAACACGGCCCGTTCGATACAGTTCTGTAATTCCCGCACGTTACCAGGCCAATGGTAACGCATAAGGCAATCGATGGCAGGAGCCGATATGCGCTTAATGGGTTTGTCGTTTTCCCTTGCGAACCTTTCCATGAAATGTTCTGCCAGCAAAAGCAGATCCGTCCGTCTCTCCCTCAGGGGCGGGAGATAGATGGGAAATACGTTGAGCCTGTAATAAAGGTCTTCCCTGAACTGCCCGTTTTCCATGGCCTCTTCAAGATTTTTATTGGTTGCGGCAACGATCCGGACATTACACTTGAGGCTCCGGGCAGAACCAAGTCGTTGAAATTCCTTCTCCTGGATGACGTGCAAGAGTTTCACCTGCACCGCATTGGGCAGGTCCCCGATCTCGTCCAGGAAGATCGTTCCTCCCTGGGCCAGTTCGAACCTGCCCTTTTTCAGGCTGCTCGCCCCGGTAAAGGCGCCCTTCTCATGACCAAAAAGCTCGCTTTCTATCAAGGTTTCCGGAAGGGCGGAGCAATTGACCATTATAAAGGGCTTCGATTTTCGACGGCTGTTGAAATGAATCGCCTTTGCAATCATGGACTTTCCGGTGCCGCTTTCTCCACGCAATAATACGGTGGCGTTACTGCCGGCAACCCTTAATACCATGTCAAACACCTCTTGCATCCGGCTGGATTTGCCGATGAGATTGCCGACATGATATTTCTCTGCCAGGGCCCTTCGAAGCGTCTTGTTCTCGTTTAAAAGGGATTCCTTCTCGGCGTTTGCCGCCTGCAGCTTGCTTACAGACTGGGCCAACAACCCGCTGATAATGGTCAATAGACGCAGGTCCGATTCAAAGGATGCGTCGTCACTAAAGGGCCTGTCCACACTGAGCGCACCAATAGTTTCATTGTCGTGCTTGATCGGCACACATATAAAGGACGTGTCCTGCTTCCGGGCCCTACCCCTGCTGCGGGTCCTGTTCAGAAACCTGGGATCTTCACCAATCCTTGGGATCACCAGGGCTTCTCCGGTAGCCACCACACGACCTGTAATTCCCTCTCCCAACTTGTAACGCCCCCTGCGTCTGGCCTCTGCGGACAATCCATGGGCAACCTCGATCTGAAGTTCAGAGGTGCCTGGCTTCAGGATACTTATGGTTCCCCGGGTCATGCCCATTCGGGAGGCCAGGATATTCATGACGTCCTTCAAGGCCGCCCGGAGATTCAACGTGCTGGAAAGCGCCTTGGTAACCTCGTAGAGACAACTCAACTCCTCAAGTTCGCGATGTCTCGGATCCGGGAAGTCTAATGACCCGGCGCCGGATGGTTCTTTTTTGGAACCTGTATTATGCACTGAGCCTTTCATGTATCAACTTGGCCACCCTTTCACCTGATAACAGCATGCCCCCAAAGATGGGGCCCATCCTGAACGATCCAAAGGTAGCATTTGCCGCCATGCCGGCAACATATACCCCTGGGAAGGCCTCACGGGTATTTTTAAGGGTAGTATCTTCAGCAACTTCTGCCCACATTGAACGTTCTCCGGCTATCTGGCCGCTTTCTGTGAGCAGCTTCGCATCGCCCTTTCTCTGGATAACCTTCAACACCTCGGTGGCATGACCCGTAGCCTCTATTACAAATTTGGATCTTACGGTCAACGGATCTACGTGGAGATTGGCCATCTCGACAGCGGTCCAGTTAATCACAAGACCTGTGACCCTGTTTTCCCTGACCATCACGTCCTCCACACTGACGAGGTTGAATATCTTCACCCCGGCCTTGCAGGCCAGGCTCGCCAGGGTAGTTGTACATTCCACTGCATCCGCAGTATAATAGCCCTCGCCCGCCTCTTCCACACCTACACCCAGATTCTTCAGTATGGCGGCGCCCTCTTCCTGTACGACTATCTCGTTGAACATCATGCCGCCGCCCCACAGGCCACCACCTATACTCAGCTTCCTCTCGAAAACCGCTACCTTGTGGCCCTTTTCTGCAAGCCTGAATGCTGCCATGAGACCCGACGGACCGGCGCCTACCACTGCAACATCCAATTCCATGCAATCTGAAAGCTTGTTAAAGTAACGATCCAAAATAGCCCGGCTAATCTTAATTTCGTCTAATGCCATCTGATAAACTCCTTTTTACATTTAATCAAAAAACTCATTAATTGGGGCCATCAGGCCTCATGATAGATCTCACCGTGAAAACATGGGGCTTGGGCCACATGCTTTCATGGCCAGGGTGCCTGTCCAAGCGGGTCGGCAGACATAGGCTCTAGATTACAAAAAACTACCACATTGTGGGCAGTCATGTCACGTCCTGGAAATTTATCTTGAGAAACAAGGGCTTCTCCATGAGACTACAGCCCAAGCGCAGGCTGTGCCTCCATGCCCAGAGGGCCTTTACAAATGGCCGGACGATCATGGAGATTGAAATTATTTGACTCAACTTTTGATCAAAAGAGCCTTTCCCGGACGGGCATCAGGTAACAAGCGGGCAGTCTAACTGGATCTCCTCAATTTGCAATCCTCAATGTGCCGATATCAGGCCTCGTGGACAAAAAACAGAATATGTATACCAACCCTTATGCCTGCCGACCCTCCTGGAGGCAGCAGCGGACACGAAGATACGGCCCCTAGGGGGGTACATTTTCACGGCAAGCAGGATAATCCAGGATGTTTTTTTATCAAAAGAAAAAATCCCAATGGCACTGGGCTACGCCTTCATCCCAGGTCGTGCCAGGAGGCAACATCGCCTACACAAGGACCGCAAGGAAAATCGCGCATGAAAAATTTGCCATGACCAAGCGTTTTCAGGTATTTTACTCCAGTAAATCCCATAAACATTATACAACAGACTCAATTTAGAAAGGAGGAGGCAATGGAAGGTATTGGTATTACCGTAACCGAGCATCTCTTGCTGCATCAAAAGGAAAGCCCCATGGCGACGGGCCGGTTCACAAGGCTGTTGAATGAACTCATATTTTCTGCAAAGATAATTGCAAGGGAGGTCAAAAAGGCCGGTTTGGTGGACATCCTGGGTCTTACCGGGGAGATAAACGTCCAGGGGGAACAGGTAAGAAAGCTGGACGACTTTGCAAACCGGGTACTCATCCACCGGATGCAACATGCAGGCGTGCTTTGCGCCATGTCATCGGAGGAAAATGCGGATATCATAGAGGTTCCCGACAACCTGCCAAGGGGCAACTATCTGTTGATTTTCGATCCACTGGACGGTTCTTCGAATATAGATGTCAATGTCAACATAGGCACCATCTTTTCCATTCACAAAAAGGTGAGCAAACGCCCCTACGTAACCCTGGACGACTTCCTTCGCAAGGGCTCTGAGCAGGTGGCCGCAGGCTATTTCCTTTACGGTCCCAGCACCATGCTAGTTTATACCACTGGAACCGGTGTGAACGGTTTCACACTGGACCCGTCTGTCGGTTAATTCCTTCTGTCACATCCGGACATAAAAATACCTGAAAGGGGTAAGATTTATTCTATCAACGAATCCTATACCTGTTACTGGGACGAAAAGACCCGGAGGGTAGTAGATTATTTCAAAAGCCCTGACAATGAACGGGGCAAACCATACGGCGCCAGGTATATTGGCTCGTTAGTGGCAGATTTTCACAGAAATCTCTTCTATGGCGGGATATTCATGTACCCAGCCGACACCAGGGATCCGGCAAAGCCCAGGGGCAAGCTGCGATTGCTGTGCGAGGCCTCCCCCCTTGCATTCGTGGCCGAACAGGCAGGAGGGGCAGCAAGCGATGGCCAGCAGCCCATACTCGATATAAAGGCATCGGGGCTCCATGAACGCGTACCGCTCTTTATAGGAAGCAGGCTGGATGTAGAAAGGGCGGTGGAGATACTGGACAGATAACCCCGGATCATGCGCTTCAGGCATTACATCCGATCCAAATCTTAGTATCTGCCAGGCCTTGCGCATACGGGCCTCAGGCATAATCTGGGATGAAAAAATTCAACTGTGCAGAAAGACAGACAAAATTGACCGAGCAATCAAGACTCTATCTGTTTAGGCATGGGCTCACAGAGGCCAACAAGGAAGGACGTTTTGTCGGGCACACCCGGGCACCACTTTCCAGGGAAGGAATAGATTATGCCAGAGAAATTGCCTGCCAACTGACAGGCTCTCCGGTCTCAGCCGTATACTCAAGCCCTGTCTACAGGGCGACCGAGACCGCCAGGATAGTGGCCGACAGGCTCAAGCTCCCGGTATCGGAGATCCAGGCCCTTGAGGATATTAACATCCCCCAGTGGGATGGGAGACGAAAGGATGAACTCCTTGAGGACCCTTCCACTGGTTATGCAATCTGGAAAAGGGCACCCAGTGCCTTCCTTGCCCCGGGCGCTGAAACCCTCGAACAGTTACAAAAAAGGGCTGTAAAGGCAGTGGAGCAGCTCTTACTCAACCGCCCCGGACAAACAATGGTTGCGGTGACCCATACCGTACTGTTAAAATGTATTTTGCTTCATTATTTAGGAAGGCCACTTTCTGATTACAGATCTATCCAGATACCGCATGTCTCTCCCCTTGCCTTGGTATGCCACGATGATAATATTTATATCGATTCTTGAAAAAACAAGTACTGGACAGGTACCAATCCCTTGCCATCCCTGGGCAATTCAATCTGATCATGACGTTCAACTATAACTGCCCTTTGATCCTGATCGCTCTTTAGCCATATATTGTCAGGGGCCCCTGACAGAATGTAGCACGAGGATAGAGCCTGTCCATGGGCTGTATTTGCCTTGGACTACGGATTCGAGGATGCGGGCGGAGAGACTTTTACCTTTTATAACCATCAAGCGGGTACAAGTCAGGGGGATAAACGGGATGGAGGCATTCCCAATGGGACTGGGACGCCTGTCTGAAACAGATCAGACATCGACTATTATTCATCATAAGGAGAACACATTAATGTCAAACATCCTCAAGACCTTTATCTTTCTTGCCGCGCTAACCGGGCTCTTCATGGTAGTCGGCCAGGCCATTGGAGGACAGCGGGGTATGATACTGGCCTTCGTACTGGCCGGCGGCATGAATTTTTTTGCCTATTGGTATAGTGACAAAATGGCACTGGCCATGAGCGGGGCCAGGGAGGTCTCCGAGGCCCAGGCGCCAGAGCTTCATAGCGTGGTCTCAAGCCTTGCCATGAGGGCTGGTCTTCCCAAGCCCCGGGTTTTCGTTATACCCAAACAGACACCGAACGCCTTTGCTACAGGCAGGAATCCTGAACATGCCGCGGTGGCCGTTACCGACGGCCTCTTGAAGCTGCTCAACCGTGACGAGCTGGAGGGCGTGCTTGCCCATGAGATGTCCCACATAAAAAACCGTGATATCCTCATAAGCTCCATTGCCGCTGTCATAGCCGGTGCCATAGGCTATCTGGCCAACATGGCCCAATGGGCGCTCATTTTCGGGGGGTTTGGATCAAGGGATGATGATGACAACGGAGCAGGCCTGATAGGTTCCCTTGCCGTCATGATAATCGCCCCCATTGCAGCGGCTCTGATCCAGATGGCCATATCCCGGAGCAGGGAATACTTAGCCGACGCCACTGGCGCAAGGATTTGTCATTGCCCCATGTCCCTGGCAAGCGCGCTCAAAAAGCTGGAGGATTGGAATCACCGGCTTCCTATGGACGTAAATCCATCCACTGCCCAGATGTACATCGTAAACCCCTTGACCGCCTCCACCGTGGCACGGCTGTTCAGCACCCACCCGCCCACGCAGGAACGGATCAAAAGGCTGCTTGCAATGGCAGGAAGGGCATAGAGCAGGACATTGGAACCCGGCTGGTTCCCAATCGCCCTGATAACGGCACTGGCCACGGCAACCGGCGATGCGGTCTTGAAGGCGAGGTTCTCACGCCTGTCTGCCGCCGGCATGGCTGTCGTGCGGTCCGTGGCACCGGTGCCGTTTCTTTTGCCATATCTGTTAATCCGCCCTTGGCCGGCAACCGATCAGGTTTTCTGGCAGACGCTCGCGATCCTGCTTCCTTTCGAGTTGCTTGCCCTCATTCTCTATATGGAAGCACTCAAATCTTCTCCGCTTTCCCTCAGCATACCATTCCTTGCCTTTACCCCTGTCTTCATTATATTGACAGGATGGACAATCCTTGGAGAGAAGATCACCGCCACGGGGCTTTTGGGTATCCTGTTCACGGTAACAGGGGCCTATTGCCTGCACTTTAAGGCTGGCAGGAAACAATGGTCAGCACCCTTCAAGGCCATTATGAGGGAAAAGGGCTCCAGGCTTATGTTGGCAGTAGCTGCCATTTACAGTCTCACATCCGTTTTAGGGAAAAGGGCCATACTCCATTCCGAACCGTTCTTTTTCGCATGCTTCTATTTCTGCCTTCTCGGCCTGGTGGTTCCCGTAGTGGTATTTTCGGCAAGATGGATTGGTATCGGTTCTCTGAAAGGCTTGGCTGCTACCGGAACGCTTGGCCGTCAAGGCCGGATCTTTTCCTGGATAGCAGTAGGTATTGCCCAGGCCATTATGGTCCTGTCCCATATGTGGGCTATACACCTGGTAAATGCAGCATACATGATAGCGGTCAAAAGAACCAGCCTCCTGTTCAGTGTCGTATACGGCAAGGTTATCTTTGATGAAATCGATTTCCGGGAGCGTCTCAGCGGGGCCGGACTAATGGTCATCGGCGTTGCGATAATAGTATTGGTGAGCTAGCCCATGGACATCCTGTTGATAGCCCCGCCGTGGCCCCTGTTTAACAGGCCCTCTATCCAAATTGCAGCGCTAAAGGCCTTCGTCGGTCAGAAAAGCCCTGGTACAAAGATACGGGCGCTCCATCCATATCTGCTCCTGGCCGAGGCCATAGGCTTCCCCACCTATCATACCATCAGCCAATCAAGTTGGGCCGCAGAGTCCGTGGCCGCCGGTCTTCTCTTTCCTGAAAACATAGTGGCGTGCAACAGGATATTCAGGGATTCACTCAGGAAAAGGACAAGGAAGGTCAACAGGCATAAGATCTCCCTCCCCTTGCCTGATCATGTCCGCAAGATGACGGCCGGTATCCTGGACGCCTTCGTACAAACTAATATCCCCAATGGTTGCAAGCTGGTCGGCATAACCGCCTGCCTGAACCAGCTATCAGCTGGGCTTTACCTGGCTTTGCTTGTCAAGAGGGAAAAACCAGATATCCCGGTGGTGATGGGGGGCACGAGCTGTACCGGTCCGCTTGCCCAGGATATCCTTTCCTGTTTCGAACAGGTGGATTACATCATAAATGGAGAGGGGGAACTTCCCTTGCTGGGCCTGTGGGAGTTTCTGAACGGTAAGCGGGAAAGATTGCCACCAGGGGTAATTCACCGGATGGATCATGGTTCCACCGGCACGCATCCCCCTGAGGCGACCTCCCAGGCCCAGATAAAGGATCTCAACAGCCTCCCTCTACCGGATTTCCGAGATTATTTCAGAGAGCTGGCCTCTATTGCACCGCAATACAAGTTTTCACCCATATTGCCCGTGGAGGCATCCAGGGGCTGTTGGTGGGGAAGGTGTAGCTTTTGCAACCTCAACCTTCAATGGACAGGCTATAGGGCCAAGTCTCCAGGAAGGATATCCTGGGAAATAGAACGGCTTGCGAGCAAATTCGGGGCGCTGGATTTCGCGTTTATGGACAATGTCCTCCCCAGGAAGGAGGCGGCAGCTATCTTCACCAAGCTGTCAGACCATGGCAGGGATTACAGCCTCTTTGCAGAACTAAGGGCCTGCCATACCAGGAAAGAACTGAGCTCGATGGCCAAGGCCGGTCTGAAGGACCTGCAGGTAGGCATTGAGGCCCTTAGCGCCTCCCTTTTGAAACGCATGAACAAGGGGGCCTCGGTCATGGATAACGTAGCGGTAATCAGGCACGCATGTGAGGCAGGAATTGCCCTTGGTGGAAACCTGATCATCCATTTCCCTGGCAGCACGGAACAGGAAGTGGAAGAGACGCTGGCGGTCCTGGACTTCCTTTGGCCTTTTCCATCCCTCAAGACCGTCTCATTCTGGCTTGGTCTTGGCAGTCCTGTCCAGAGGCACCCGGAGAAATTCGGCATACATGCAATAAAGTCCCATCCACTTTTTTCCGAAATGTTTTACAATGCCAACAGGTGTGCACCTTCCATCATTCTGGCCTACAGGGGTGATAGACAGGTTCAAAGAAGGCTGTGGCGTCCCGTGGAGAAAAAGGTGGCCCTCTGGCAAGCAGAAAGCGAAAACCTGAGAAGGCGGCACGGTGCCCTACTAACCTTCCGCGACGGGAAACAGTTTATACGGATAAGGCAGGTCCTGCCAGGGGGAAAGATCCTTACCCATACCCTCAAGGGGATTTCGAGGCGGCTCTACCTGGCCAGCCTTGAAGTGGTGGACCGGGATGATCTTTATACAATAGCGAATGGCCTTCCAATGGAGCAAATCAATTTTTTCATAGCCGGGCTTGTAGAGAAGAGGTTGGTTTTCCAGCATGGAAAGAGGATCATAGGCCTGGCCGTGAGGGAGAAAGGCCGACTTGGGAGATGAACCAAAAGGCCGGGCAAGGTATATACGACCGCATGAAGATTGAATTTAAACATAAGGACAATTTGATCCATGTCTGCATCAAACAAGGGTGATTGGATAGAGGAAAGACGGGACCTTTTTATAAAAAATATCGTAAGGGATTTCGTGAAATCCCATAAATTCTTCTGTGCTCTCGAAGAAAGATACAAGGAAGAAGGCATCAGCTACAAGGGATTGGATGAATGGATCGGCACCGAGACCGATAAAGGATCGCTTTGGGAGTTGAAGGATCTGGCGCACGACCTGTGGAAGAATATTAATCCACAAAGGCAACCCAGGCATTTCCTTATGGATTGGATGTTGGGAACAATCTTCCATGAAGCCATGAAATTAAAGGAAAACGTATACATGGTTCACC
>JAJRZR010000065.1 GCA_024275145.1 Deltaproteobacteria bacterium
AACAACAAGCTTCAGGTCATGAAGGACGGGATACCCATCAATCCTGCCAATGGCACACACCTGGTTTATGGACATCATATCTCGGTGAACGGGCTCAAGCAGATAGAGGTGGTCTATGGACCCGCCTCTGCCCTTTACGGAGCGGATGCATTTGCAGGGATTATAAACCTCATATCCAAGACCCCTAAAGGCCGGAAGGATATTGAGGCAAACCTTAGCATCGGGAATAACGACAGTCTTGACGGATACTTGCTGGCAGGGACCAAGAGAGACCAATCGTTTGTGGAAGTCTACGGTCATGGATACAGGACCACGGGTTTCGACATGAGAAAGGAATACCGACATTATAGAATCCATGACACCACTGGTCAGCTTACTCCCATCTATGACCCTGGGAAACCCTTTGAAGCACCAACGCAGGATTGGGATACGGAGTTTAAGGCCAAGCTGGGCAATTTCGACCTCGAGGCAATATATCTTGACACCAGGCAACCCAACAATATACAGACGCCCTATTATACCGGACGATCTCAGCTCAAGAAGGACAAGGCGGAAATCGGGACCCTGTGCCTGGCCCTGTCACACGATAGAGAAATCCCGTGGCGACTTACATTGAAAAGCACGTTCGATGGTCAGTTATATGAGCTTGATCCGCACAGCGATTACGGCCGATATACCTTTGACAACTACATCTATGAACGTTCGCTTTCAGGAAAACTCGGGGAACAACTTACTTGGACCGGTGAGCGCGGCACTGTAATAGGTGGATTCAACCTGGAGAGGGTGGAGACCTTTCCGTACATTAACTCGAAAAGACCCTTCCACGGGGGAGACACCTTCAGAGACTTCCCTGTAAAGCAGGTCATTACTAGTACTGGCAAGGTACTAACCATCAGGCCTGTAAGGGAATTCAGCTACTGGGTATACGGACTATACCTCCAGGCAACAAGATCTGTCTCAGAAAAGATCAATCTTACCCTTGGTGCGAGATATGACTGGGATACCTACAACCACCAAAATTCCTTCAACCCAAGGGCCGGCCTTGTTTACCGCCTGGCGCAGGGTAGGCATATCAAACTCATGTATGGAACGGCATATATATCCCCATCACCCTATTTCAACTGCAAGGCCTGGGCAGAAAATGGCTACGCCCACCTGCCGCCAGGGCTTTTCCAGAAAAAACTGGAGCCGGAAAGGCTTCAATCCATAGAAATGGCATACACTGACAATGGCATCGGATACGCCATGACTGTCTCTGTTTACTTTACGGAGGCCAGGAACCTGCTACAGGAGGGTTATAAGCGCATATACGGGAACACATTTGTACTCAGAAACGGGAGCATCGTAGACGATGCAGTGGTTGAATTACCGGGCAACTCTGGTCTCCAAAGGAATTTTGGAATCGATTTCCTTTTAAAAAAGAACCTTTTCAGGGACTGGAGGCTATCCATTCGCTACTCGTTCCTGAATGCCAGAAAACGCCTGCACAGGCACTTATTCGACGCCCCAAAGGTATCAAGGCACAAGGCCGGTGCAAGTATCAGCGGCACCATCTGGTCCCATGTTTTGTTGAACCTAAGGGGGCGATGGTGGAGTGGCATTCATACCATGCCATCCAATCCGGAATACAGGGGTAGAAAGCTTAAGGCCCACGCCGTCTTCGACCTTAATATCAGATGTATTGACCTGCCCCATGACCTTGAGCTGGATTTGACGATAAACAACCTGTTTGATGAACACTATTGCACAGCAGGAAATGAGACCGAAGACCAGACCACCGGGGCCTCCCTGCCCTTCGTGCCACAGGATCCGAGGCGGTTTCTTCTGGGTCTCTCGTACAGATTTTAGAACGGGTGCGGCAAAGGTGTACGGACCCGCATGAAAGCTTCGGGTGAAAGGGACAGGTCAAGGCATAAAGGCAGTGATACCCATTCTTGCAGTAATCCTCAGCCTATTTTCCGCCTTCCCATGCCATGCACTTCTGTATCAAACCGGAAGGATCGTGATCCTGAATACCAGGCGTTCCGGGGCACACCTGAAGACAGAGGTGGCACTGAGGAAATATCTGACAAAGGATCAATCCAAATCTTCATGTCCTGGGGACAAACATGACCAGGACACGAAGATACGGCCACGGCAGAGGATATACCTTCACGGCAAAAGGATCCGTTGCCTACGCACCTATTACCTTTGTGACTGGTCCGGATCACGCGGCGAGCTCTATGAGTCCATTGCCGAGGACAATCCCGAACTCTTGATAGCCATTGGGACACCCGCCGCCATAGCGGCCAGGGACTTTCCTGGCAACGTACCCATGCTCTTTGCCCTGGTTCTGGACCCATCCTTCAGACATCTCAAGAATAACAACAGCACAGGGGTAACGTTGAAAATACCCCTGTGCAAAAGGCTGGAGACCTTCCATGCTATAGCCAATGGCAAAAAAACCGGGCTCATCCTTCTTGACGATGAAAGGCTTCCCGCCAATACCATAGCCAAGGCGGATGCCCTGAAAATATCCTTGCAAGTTCAAAGGATTCATGCCCCTGGAGGTCTGTCCACTGCCCTCGAAAGGTTACTGGAAGCGGGCATTGATGGCTTTATGATCACAGCCGATCCACGCATTTACAACAGCCCCAGGATAGTTCGACATATCCTGTTATGGGGGCTCAGAAACAGAATAGCCATAATGGGGCTTTCTGCCGGTTATGTCAGAAACGGGGCACTGGCGGCCCTTGAGCCCAATTACACGGAAATTGGAAGACAGGTTGCTATCATGGCCGCAGGTCTCCTCCTCAGGGGAGAACTCCCCACGAACCTGCCTGTAACTTCTCCAAGGAACAACAGGCTCTTCATAAACTTGAACACCGCAAGACGCTTGGGTATTACAATTTCAGAACGCATCCTGAAGGATGCCACGGTAATAGTAAATTGAAAAACCGCTTGGCCATCAACCTGATAATCTTCTTCCTGGTGATAGAACTCATAAGCATGTTCATCGTAGGACTGCTCTACACCAGGAAGGGAACAACCCTATTGGAAGATGAAATCCATCAACGTGGTATAGCCCTGGCACGGCATCTGGCTAGAGAAAGCGAATACGGATTACTAAGCCGGAATATCGACGCGTTGAAGAAGACCTGCTCCAGCTTTCTGGGTCCAAAGGACGTAATCCACCTTGAGATTATTGACAAGAACGGAAGAATCCTGGCCGCATGTGGTGACGGATACCAGGCCAAGGACACTTCCGTATTCAGCGCCCCGGTAATGGTGCTGAAAAATCCAGAGACGGAGGACGAAGCACTCATCGATTTCTGGGCAGAATCCTCCATAGAAAGAATAGGAAAGGTAAAGGCATGGCTATCAAGGACCGACGTGGTAAAGAAGATGGACAGCCTCAGGACCTACGTGGCTGCCGTCTTTTTTACGGTATTGCTGGCGAGCGTGGTGCTTTCTGCCGCCTTTATAAAGAAATACGTGGCCACCCCTATTTCCAGGCTTCGTGAGGGGGCCACCCGCATAGCCCATGGTGAACTTGATTACCAGGTCATCATCGAATCAAATGATGAATTTTGCGATCTGGCACATGCATTCAATGATATGGCACGATCATTGAGACGCCAGATCAATGACACCGTAAAGAAGGCAACCGATGCCGTGCAGCAAAAAAACCTTGCCCTTCTAGGTGAACTTTCCGCCATGCTACTTCACGAAGTGGGCAACACGCTGAACCGTTTTGGGGTAATTCGCTATAGGCTCTCACGTGAAAACCTGACCCCGGAGGGTGAAGAGGCGCTCGAAGACTTCGAACGGGAACTGGGAAGTCTGGAACGCTTTACCAGAAACGTTTCCCTGTTTTCAAAAAAACCTGTCCTTATACTCGGCACCGTAGATATCAAAAGGTTGCTCCAGGGTCTTTGCGCGTCCCTCAACATCATGGATAAACAGGGAAACCGGGTAAAACTTCACGTACCAGACAGGCCCTGCCTCTTCACCGGTGACAAGGAACTCCTTAACCAAGCCATCTTGAACGTCATAAAAAACGCCCTCGACGCCGTCTCTGATTCTGGAAAGGTAGAGGTCATACTCACCTGCCAAAAGGAACAAATCCTGATATCCGTGATCGACAACGGCGAGGGTATCCCCGGGGACAAAATAGAAAACATCTTCAAGCCATTTTTTAGCACCAAGGGGCCCCTGGGAACCGGGCTTGGACTGGCCATAGCCAAATCCTTCATAGAGGCCCATGGAGGCACCATCGATGTAAAAAGCCGCCCGGGCCATACCGTATTTTTCATAGGACTGCCGACCAACATCCCGTGGTTTCACAGGCAATGTTAGTGATCAACCACGCACTTCCGCTCCTAGCCTACTCCTTTTTGCGCCTACCGTCTTTGGCTTGGACCGCATCGGATTGACAAGGGATACCAAGTGTTAATCTTATCATGAAAACACTCATTAGACCGGAGTAGTATCTACAATAAACGCAAACCAAACGAAGAAAGGAAAAAACCGCCATGGATCCGCCCCTGTCCACCGTCATTGAACTTATGATGCACTTTGCAAAACGAACGGGGCTCTTCCCGGTTTCCGCATCTCCGAAACGTTACCTTTGGACAGATGCCTTTGCGGTATGTAACTTCCTTGGCCTTTACACATCAACAGGTAACGAGGAATACAGGAACCTGGCCTTGCAACTTGTCGATCAGGTTCATAGCGTCCTGGGCCGCCACCGTGATGACGACCAGCGGCATGGATGGATAAGCGGCCTGGATGAAGAAGCCGGAAGAAGACATCCTACTATCGGGGGATTGAGGATAGGCAAATCCCTGAATGAACGCCGCCCCTCGGAGCCATATGACGAACGCCTGGAATGGGACCGGGATGGACAATATTATCATTACCTGACCAAGTGGATGCATGCCCTCAACCGGGCAAGCCGGGTCACAGGGGACAGGATCTACAACCAGTGGGCAATAGAGTTGGCGAGGGCTGCACACACGGCCTTCACCTACATCTCACCTGTAGATGGTCAAAGACGCATGTACTGGAAGATGAGCATAGACCTTTCCAGGCCGTTGGTGCCATCCATGGGGCAACACGATCCTGTCGATGGATTTATCACGTATCATGAGCTCCAGATGTGTGCGGGGGCACAGATGGTTTAAGAAAAGAAATCCGCGAGATGGAGGACATCTACAAGGATGTAAACCTGGTAACCGATGATCCCCTTGGTATTGGTGGCCTTTTATTCGATGCCAACAGGGCAGCCCAGATGATTGTCCCGGGATATTTAAAAAGGCCAGGACTATTCAAGGAGCTTCTGAGGGCATCGTTGACAGGGCTGGGATATCCCAGTGGGATTGGGAACAGCCTCAGGCTTCCGGCAGACTACAGACTTGCCTTCCAGGAACTTGGACTGTCAATAGGGCTACATGCCATAGAAAGATTGGATCGCATAATCCAAGATTATCAAGACGTGTTCAACCAAGGCCAGAATCTAAAACGCCTGATCAACTCGTTGATGGAATATTCACCCATGGCCCATGTGATCGAGGAATTCTGGTTGAATGAACCCAACCAACAATCCATAACCTGGACAGAGCACAGGGATATAAATACGGTGATGCTCGCAACAAGCCTGGCGCCTGAAGGCTTTTTGGAACTGTAGGTTACAGGAGACAGCTCTATCTATCGATCCTGTAGATATCTTTCCATGCTTGAGCGGCCTTGTGTGCCATCAGGCCTTTTTTAGAAATCGTTCAGGAGGATCTCCCTGGTTCTGCGGCAAAGCTCCTTGCCATACTCGGTCCATATTCCCTGGCCCCAGTAGCGAAAACAACTTGTCTGGGAACACATGAGATGAAAAAGGGCATTACGATACCGGTGCTCCGAGGATGGAATACCTGGACGCAAGACCTTTTCGAAGAAAAGCGCGCTTACCTCCTCGAGGGGCCCAAGGACGTCCTGATATCCCCTGACCCAGGAAAGATTGTTTGTCCAACTGCCCCCCTCCATGGTGAAACGGCCATCCTCCTTCTTGAGCTCTGTGATAACCTGTTCCAGCCGTTCGCGTCCCTCACCAGGCTTGAACCGTTCCCAAATTGCCTTCTGGAATATAGGTTGGATGACAGGCAGATCCCCTTCCGTTATGCCGTTGGCAAACAGATGTTCCAGATATTCGGTGCCATTCATGGCAGGGATATCGGACCAGTTACATTCCCTGATTACCTCGAAGTACTTGGGTGGAAACTAGTTCATCATCACCCCTCCATTTTCGCCATCGGATATCTGGGTTACCAACGGGGGGATCTTTTTCCCATTCAGATCCAGGGGAGCAAGACCCTTTGCTTCATAATAGGGTTGCATCTGACCCACTAGTTTTGTGTCGCTCCCCTGGGTCTTTATTATAGCCACAATGCTGGCGGTCTTGCCCTCCGAATTGGTACACACTAGGAGATGGGGTATATGAGGCCGGTCTGGATGGTGTCCGTTTCCAGGCAGCTCAACCGTGTGTTCCTGGACCAACACCCACTCGTAACCACATTCCTTCAATATGCTGACGAACTCATAGGCCACATCAGGATGATTGGGAAGGGCCATCTCCGCAGGCGAAAACCCTCTCACCCGTTTCAATGCCTCAATGCCAAAGATACCGGCAAAGTGCTGCTGCCATGCCAGCACATGAAGCCTGTAGTCCTGTATCGGAGTGGATGGGGCCACAGGATGTCCCCATGCAGACCCCAACCACTCTACACACCGACGATAGTCCTGATTACAGGTAATGCCTTTAAGGCTATCTATTACATCGTGCGCCCCCATATGGCGAAGTCCATGGAGCAACGTGCCCGAATAGTCCAGCATGACCCTTGGCTCCGTTCCCTCTGCGCAAAGATCCGGGATGAATTCCCCCATGCGTTTATAACACCACAGAAATACAGGGGCATTGTGATTATCTCCAATATCCTGATGTTCCATCATATATTGAAGGTTGCTTATGATCTCCGCGGTACGGATATCATCCCCGCCGGCGGGAATGAGTGGTTGGTGCATATGAAGGGCTATGGAGAAGGCGCTTTTGATCTTGTCGAATTTTACAGGACTCTCCTTGAAAAACGCAGGCACTTTGCCAGCCTCCTCCATGGCGCGTTTGACCTCATTTTCAAAACCTGCGACATTGGGAAGACCGTTTACGTATTCTGGCAACTCAATCATTTTTCTGATTCCTTCACTCAAGGGTCCGACTCCATTTATTTACTACCATCCCAAACAGCAAAGGTCTATCAATCCGGGTAAAACCGTGGCAGTGACATCAGGAAGGGGCCGGCCTTTCCATGGCTACTACTTATGCCTTATATATTCATATATGTTCAAATAGTCTTGCCCAGGTCGGTTCCATGAAAAATCATGACGCATGCCGTTCAGGGCAAGTTTTTTAAACTCTAAAGGGTACAGGTTCCACAATCCTATAGCCCTTGACATGGCGGACTCAATGCCCTGATAGTCCGGATGGCTGAACACAAAACCATTGCGTTCCTCTTCAGGCCTATCGGCATAATCCTTGTCAAATACCGTATCGACAAAACCGCCTACCGCCCTGACGATTGGAACCGTGCCGTAGCGCATGGCAATCATCTGTATCAAGCCACAGGGCTCAAACATGCTGGGTGCAACGATCATGTCGGCTCCGGCATATATCAGGTGGGCCAATTCCTCGTCGAAGCCAATCTCCAGGTGACAATCGGGATTATCGTTCAGGTAGTGCTTCAGGTGCCAGAAGTAATCGTTGACATCCCCCTCGGGGCTGGAACCGAGCAGCACAAACTGTGCACCGTTCCATATGGAATAGAAAAGCGCATGTCTGATAAGATGGACACCCTTCTGGTAGTCTAGCCTTCCGACATATGCTATCAACGGCTTGTATTCCTGGCGAAGAAGAAGCCGGTGCCTCAACGCCTCCTTGTCCCGATACTTACCTTCAAGCTCCCCGGCGTTATAATGATATGGTATATGACGGTCTGTCTCAGGATTCCAGGTATCATAGTCCAGCCCGTTCAACACCCCTCCAAACTTATTACGATGCAGGTAGAGGGTATGGCCAAGGCCGTATCCCATATCGGTATTCAGCACTTCCCAGGCATGGTGTGGGGAGACCGTGGTAACGAAGTTGGAATATACAATGCCGCCCTTCGTGAAGTTGATAGCCTGGTGATTGAAATCATCCCCTAAACGATCTTTGGCGTAGTAATAATCAGGACGCCCGAGGCCGGTGGCCCACAGTATGTTCTCACCAGCTATACCCTGGTGCTTGAAGTTATGGATAGTATGACACACCCTTTGATTGGCCATGCCATGATACTTATATATCTCGAACAACAATACCGGGGTAAGCGCGGTTTGCCAATCGTGACTATGGATCACATCTGGGCGCTTGTTGGCCTTCAACATGAACTCAAGGGCAGCCTTCGTAAAGAAGGCCATACGCAAGGCCTCATCCGTGAAGCCATAGTAGGCCCCACGGTTGAAACAATTATCACCCGAATGGGGATCTATGAAGAAACACTTGCGCCCATGGACGAACCCAAACCATACCGAACAGTGGATTGCCCCATTGAACCATGGGACCCATAGATCCTGGTATGTAACCTGAAGTCCCCAGATATGATCATATCGCATGCAGTCATACTTCGGCAGGATGATCTCAACCGCATTTCCTCTTATCTCCAACTCCCTGCTAAGCCCCGACACAACGTCTGCCAGGCCCCCGACCTTTGCAACCGGGGCACATTCCGAGCTTATCATTACAATGTACATTCCGTCACCTCAAGATGTTCTGCTCCAATTCAACCAAGATGCATCCTCGCCTCGTTCAGGAAACGCCATGCCAAGTCGAGATCCGCATGACACCTTGGCACCCATGCCTCACCCCAGTAAAAATTGCAACTGGTCTCGGCCCTTAAGAGATGCCACAAGGCATTTTCCAGGTCTGCCTGGACGTCACGGCCGTTTACCGCCGTGCCAGTGATCTTTTCAATCGATGCATGAATGGCCCTGCTCGTTTCAAAGACCCTTTTCATGGCATCCCGCTGTGCCTGGGAACCCAGCCATTGGATAAAATCCTTACCATGATGCCAACCTGTATTCCATGCCCCCGTATCAACAAAGACCTCACCACAGGCCCCGTATCTATCGAGATATTCATGAATAAAAAGGGGCCTTAGACGGGTCTGCCCCCTGGCTGCCCTTTCCATGAATTCCCGATGAAACACCCCCCAAAAATTTGCCTGTGAAGAGGTATTCCTGAACCAACCTCCGTTATCGCCGTCGGTGCACGTGACAACAAGTGGCGGGAAACCCTGCCCCCTCGTGCGCTGCCGGACCTCCCTTTCGAACCAGGAAAATTCCATACCGCTTTCCTGGGCATCGGAAAGCTCCCTGTCCCTCACAACCACTATCAGTTCTTCCCCGCCATACCTTGCAATATGCGGCCTGTAACGCAGCTCCTCCCAACTCATAGAGGTGAGAGGTCTTACATAGGCACTGTCAACCAGCACATAACGGTATCCATGGCTCTTTATAACCGGTATGAGGTCCATGGAAAAACCCATCTCTGGAGGCCAAAAGCCAGAGAAGTCGTTGCGCCAAAACAAGTGAGAGGCTATGCCCAACCACCGGGAAAGATGTTCCTGGCGGTCATCCTCGGGTATGATAGGAAGTACCGGATGATAGTATGCACTGCCAAGGATTTCAATGATCCTTCTGTTTTGCAAGTACCATAATAACGAACCGCAATCTATGATTCCGTAGACCTTTCTCTGGAACTCAGGGTTGGCAAGGGTTTCAAGAAGAGTGCCGGACAGGCAAAGATGGACCTTGCCCAGGCCTTCATACTCCCAAAGTGATCTCGGCACACGGTCGATGGCATAGAGTATCTGCCTGGCCTCCCAAGGCATATGATCAAGCAGGTACTCCAGGTTGTCTGCTGGCTGATGAAAGTTGAGGACCAGGGCATGAAAGGTATCTGTACTCATCGGATAAGTGCTCCAGACGTTCTCATGTCAAAAACCAGGAGGCCATACCCTATACAGTGCTATTAAAATCACTGTATACACCATGCGGTATTACATATGAAGGCCCCCTGCAATGAAGTTGTTTTTCCAGGGCTTCAGGATATATTTTCATAATTGAAGGCTATATGCAGATGGAAAGGACGATCATTACCCAACCGGCTCTACCAGGAAATGCTGTGCGGGGCATTATCTCCAGGCAGAAATCCGGAACCATACGGCTCACGAGTTTACCTAACACGGGAAACTTGGAACACTTGAAGCGCAAGACTGGACACCCACCGTGCCCTCGATCTATTTTCACGGTGAACCCCCGTACCTTCACGCCCCGTACCCTTGACGCCGCATCCAAGGGCATGAAAAAACCAGCCCAGAGGCAGGATATATTTCACGCTAAATATTTTTGAAATAAATATAACTAACGGGCTAACCCCGTCAAGAAACATAAAAGATCGACGAAAGCAGCGACGTGTCCTGGCAGGATGTAGCCCTACCGAAGACCGGACAGAAACATTACATTTTTTTAATCGTCCATTCATAGGAGGGTAAAGGACTTGCGCTAAGCTCTTGCAAGTATTCATTGGAGGCCACATATGACCTATTTCCTGATTCCTGTAGTGCTAAAAAATACGCCGGACACCTCGTATCTACAATCCCCTGGAGGATCTGCGGTGCGGGCGGACTCAGGACTTGACTCGGATCCAATGATGACCGAGATCCTTGGAAGAATATCCATATATACGTATACGCCCCATGCCGCCATGGCCCGATATTTTCCACCCAGGGCCCTTGGCCCAGGGGTCCAAAAGGTTTATTTGTATATAAAATATTTTTTATTTATTCTTTTTTATACTAATCAGGAGGGGTCGTGTCGGTAATTTTGTGCGGATATCACAACATGGGCTGCATGGCCTTGAAGGTATTGACCAGGCTTGGCATAAACATCCCTGCAGTTTTTACCCACCTGGACGATCCCCATGAGAACAGGTGGTTTGATTCCCTGGGAGAGCTTGCGAAGAGGTTGGACATACCTGTCTACTATCCCGATGACATCAATTCAGGGCCTTGGCCCGATATGATCAAGGGCCTTGGTCCAGACCTGTTGCTATCATGTTATTTTCGCCAGATGATCAAGGAAGACATCCTCTCTGCCGCACGCATCGCAGCGGTCAATCTGCACGGCTCCCTGCTACCCAGATACAGAGGAAGATGTCCCGTGAACTGGCAGATCCTCAATGGTGAAACAAGGGGCGGCGTGACCCTGCACCATATGGTAAAACAGGCCGATGCCGGGGACATAGTGGCCCAGTACGCCGTGGATATAGATGATAGAGATACCGCGCTCAGCCTTTTCATAAAGCTCGAACATGCAGCTGCACGGATACTCGAGCAGTATATCCCCAAGTTGTTGGATGGAACCGCGCCACGAGTCCCACAGGACCAATCAAAGGCCACATACTTCGGGGGCCGGCGGCCCGAAGACGGAAGGATCGACTGGTCCATGGGGGTAAGACCTATCTACAACCTAATCCGTGCAGTAACATGGCCCTATCCAGGGGCCTATGGCTTTCTCGATGGAAGGCGCCTAATGATATGGGAAGCCGAACCAGCAGGGATCGAAAAAGACACCGGCCTGACTCCGGGTACCGTCGTGTCCTTGGGAAATGACCGCCTTGTGCAGACAGGCAGTGGATTATTGAGGCTTCTGAAGGTTTCACGGGAGTCTTATCCACAGGCCAATGACGGTTTGCCTCACCAGATATTGAAGGGAGGCGAAGTGCTCGGCTGAGTTTCCTGTTATCCCTATATAATCTAAAACGTTACCAGACTTAACGTACGGGATATTTCTAAAGATCCGGCAATTTTGTTCAAGGCTAAGGCGTTTGAAAGGGGCGATCACAGATATCTCGATCAATTTTCAAGAATCGTTTCTTTTGGTGCAACGAAGCCGTTGGACAGGCCTTTTCATGCCTTGGGCATGGCTTGGACCATACCTTCGGGGCAACCTATAACTTGAGGAGTGAAAAAAACAGTCAATGAAGATCTTGGTATTGGGTGTAAACGGATTCATAGGCAGTCACCTGGCCCACAGAATAATAGGGTCAACAGATTAGGAGATCTATGGGATGGATCTCGCCTGTGACAGGCTTGCCAGGGTGATAGACCACCCCAGGGTAAACTTCATCGAAGGAGATATCTCCATCAACAAGGAATGGATCGAGTACCATGTAAAGAAATGTGATGTTTGCCTTCCATTGGTAGCCATAGCGACCCCGGCCACATATGTGAAAGATCCACTCAGGGTTTTTGAGCTTGATTTCGAACAAAATCTCCGGATAGTGCGGCAATGTGCGACCTATGGCACCAGAGTGATATTCCCATCCACCAGTGAGGTCTACGGCATGTGCCAAGACAAACGATTCAACGAAGAGACCAGCAACCTGACCTACGGACCGATTCACAAACAGCGATGGATATATGCCTGTGCAAAACAGATGATGGACCGGGTTATATGGGCCATGGGCCGTCATAGGAATCTGCAGTTTACTCTCATACGCCCATTCAACTGGATAGGTGCGGGGCTCGACAGCCTCTCTGCACCAAAGGAGGGAAGCTCACGGGTTGTCACTCAATTCCTTGGCCACATACTCCGTGGTGAATCCATCAACCTAGTAGACGGAGGACGGCAGAGACGTTGTTTCACCTTTGTGGAAGATGGCCTGGATTGCCTGGTCAAGATACTGGAGAACAGGGATGGCCGGTGTGATGGACGGATCTTCAATATAGGCAACCCCAATAACGATTATTCAATAAGGGAGTTGGCGGAAATCATGCTGGAGCTGGCAATGGAATTCGATGAAATCGCCCCAATGGCCAGAAAGGTCAGGCTCAGGGATGTCCCTGCAAGCGAATATTACGGACCAGACTACGAGGACATAGGCTACAGGGTGCCTGATATAGACCTGGCCAAAAAAATTCTCGAATGGGAGCCCAGGATCGGGCTCAAGGAGGCGCTGCGCAAGACCATCGCCTCATATGTAGAGGATAGCAAAGGGGCCTCCATGCTGCTTGGCAACCCTGATGAACTTTAATTGATGAGCCTTGATGCAGCCCCATGAAAACCCTGAAAAATGAATGTAATGAACACGAATTTTTACCCAGCCAGTACCTGCTCTGACGTCTTAAGGCAGTCGTGGACCATGCCCCTGCTTATTTTTCTTGCCACCTTGGTTGCAGGATCCATCTTCCAAGGAAGCCGAGGGCTTTACGACAGGGATGAGACCCGATACGCCGAATGTGCCAGGGAGATGCTGGAAACCGGAAATTTTTTGATACCCCAAAGGGACTTCAGACCGCATCTTACCAAGCCACCTTTAACCTATTGGGCACTTGCGGCCGGGATGAAGGTGTTTGGCAGGAATGAATGGGGTGTGCGTTTTCCCAATACCCTAGCTTTCGCCTTTACGGTCCTGCTAGTGGCCCTCATTGGACGTATCATGTACGACGAAGACCATGGGCTGCTGGCCGGAATGGTCTATATGAGCATGATTTTTCCCTTTGCGGCCTCATCGATTGTTACCACAGATACCCTGCTGGTACTGTGGGAGGTTGCAGCAATATGGGCCTTCCTGGCCGGCTACAGATCCACTGCCCCCAGCCGTGCAACCTGGTGGTTCGTCTTGATGTACATATTCTGGGGCCTGGGCTTCCTTACCAAGGGTGTAGCCATACTGCCGGTTTCCTCCTCCCTCATAATATTCTGGCTTGTCAATAGGAGGAGATTCGTGGCATCCCCATTAACCGGTACGGGCATCGTATTGTTCCTACTGATTGGAACAGGGTGGTACATCGCACTTGGTTTGCTCCAACCCGGTGCCTTTTCCGTTTTTATAAATGAACAAATAACTGGCAGGCTCTTTTCAGACAGCCTGCACAGAAATAGCGCGTGGTATGCCCCCTTCTATCTCTACCTGCCCATACTCTTGCTGGGCCCACTGCCATGGTCCCTGTTCTGGCCTGGGACGATAAAGACAATCCCCTTTTATGGAGGCAGGGATGGCGGTAGAGATATCCCTGTACAGGGGAACCATGGTGCACGGGCCATACAAACCCTGAAACAGACCTACGCGGTAATCCTCGCGGCATTGAGAAACAGGCCTGACCTCCAACTCATCGTCCTGTGGTGGGCTGTCCCGCTGGTGGTCTTCTGTCTGGCAAGGTCCAGGCTACCGCTTTATATCCTGCCGCTTTTCGCACCCATGGCACTTGCAACTGCTGCAGGTCTGAAACAATTTCCAGCGATGATTAAAGGCACTGAAAAACCATCGCATGTCCTCTCCAGGTTTACGACTTTGGCCCATGCCCATGTGTTCATGTGGATAGCCTTCCTGATAGCCCTGAAAGGGGTATCGGCCACCATAACGATGCCGCAGAACGCCCGCATGCTGTATAAGAAGGTGGCATCACACCTTACCACCTCTACCCTCATACTGGCGGATTGTGACCTCAACCTGGACGGTCTGGCGTTTTATAGCGGAAAAAATATCGAGTACCTGGGCAATAAAGGAGCGCTGTGCCAACGCGTCGATGACACCTGGACAAGCGAGATGGCAGAGATGGCCAGGGATGGCATACCGAGGGTATTCATAGTTCCAGCGGATGAACCATATACCCTGCCATCTGAAGGATCCACAAAGGGAATTCCTGACGGCGCGGCATGTACAACAAATCTACCCAACGATATGCGCATGGTCTACGTCCCCCCATTCGCCTTCACGAAATCCACTGACCACGATCTGGCAATGAACAATATCAGAGGCAAAAACCCGGTAATGGCAAACGGTGAACGTGCACCTGTACGATACATGCCCTATTGACTCAAACCTTCATGCGGCCCGTACCTTTGAGGTCGCCTCCAAGGCATGAGAAGACTGCCCTAGGGACAGAACGTACCTTCACGCAAGATCAACCCTACAATGCCAGATAACCTACTGCGATACTATATGCTGTTTTATTATCATAGCACATGGCACAACATATAGTATTTGCAGATAGCAAATTGCATTGTGGGCTATGCAATTTTCAGGTTTCTCGGAAGATGCAGAGAATCCATTCCGTTCGGCACTTGATGTGTATAGTACGAAATCAATAAGGCCCCATATAGGAAACCTTGCCGCAACGGAAACGATCCAGGAGGAAAACTCCCCTTGATATATGGTCCCAATATCCCCTGTCCGAGAATCTCCACTCCGATATTGGGTGTCGCGCTAGGACTCATAACCCTCGTTGCGTTCACCTTTGCCCTTGGATTCAGGGATCTTTACGGACTAGAGGCAAGAAACGCCCTCATCGCAAAGGAGATGCTTACAGGTGGCCTCAAGGCTGTACCAGCAGTGCTTGGGCGTCCTTATCCAGACTATTTGCCGCTCTATTTCTGGATAGAATATCTCTTTTCACTTCCTGCCCATAGGGTGACCACCTTTAGCGCAGTTCTCCCAAGCGCCCTTTCGGCATCCGGGATGGTGGCCATGACCTTTTTACTGGGAAGCCGCATATCCAGGCAAACGGGTATAATCTCAGCCTTGATCCTTGCAACGTTTCCAGAGTTCTGGCTCAAGGGCAGCAGGGCCACCATCGATATGCTGCTCGCCATGGAAGTAGGTCTGGCCGTCCTATTATTCTTTACCAATCACCAAAAGAATCATGGACGACTCCTCAACCTGCAAACCCTTGGAGGGCTTTGTGCCTCCTTCCTGGCATTCTTTACCAAGGGGGCGATAGGACTGGTATTGCCAGGCACCATATGGGGACTTTATCTGCTAGCTGGCAGACATTGGAGATCCCTTTTCCGGTTTTGCGTACTTTTCTTTGTCTTCTGCCTGGGTTGTCTTATGGTAGAGGCGCTGCTCGTCTATAATGAGGGTGGGATGCCATTCCTCAGGGAAGTGATACAGAGCCAGATCACCCGAAGGGTTCTTGGGGAAAGGGATTCCTCCCCTCTCTATTACCCATTTTATCTGATCAAGGCAGGAGGGATATGGTGGTTATGGATTATCTGCATCATCTATAAAGGCCTGAGGGATAGACATATATCTGCTGCATCCATGAGAAGCCTGTCCTTACACCCTGTAACACAGCTCGCCCTGATCTGGTTTCTTGCGGTATTCGTCATATTCGCTATGGCAAGCGCTCAACACGGGCGTTATCTGTTACCGCTTTTCCCCGCACTTGCCCTGATAATGGGCAGCCTTATCACCGGCCTTATGCCCCAGCGTATCAAGTATGGCGGCCATGGGGCGATCGGGCTTACCATACTATTCGTATTGACGGTTTCGGGGTTCTGGATCTTCTTTGGATTCGGTCCGTATCCATGTCGAGTCCCATTGAAATGGCTGCTGGCCTGGAGTGCCCTGTCGATGATCCTATATGCCGCCTTTTCCTGGGAGCCCCTGTTAATGCCTTTCAACAAGCTGCCAGGACGACATCGTTTCCTGAAATTCCTGGCAGGTTGTCTGCCCTCGGAAGAAGGCCCCAGGCTCTTTGCATATTCATGCCTGCTAAGCGCAGCGATGCTGTCAGGCGCAAACCTTTTTCTGGAGCCTGCCCTCTCAGCCAGGGAATCCGGAAGGGTCTTTGCGCTCAGGGTGGAGCAGTATACTCCGGATGATATCCCAATAGTTTTCTTTCGGGTTCACGAAGACGGGGACGCCATCAAGTACGTCCTCTATAGCAACCGGGAAGCCAACGATTTCCGGTTTGCCAACTCTGCTAACGAGCTGCTGAAATATAAACGGCCATTTATCCTCATCCTGTATTCCGGGGACAGGAACCGCCTACAGCCGTTACTCCAACGTTCGCACGCAAACAAAATTGGCACCGGTCTCATCCATAGAAAGGGGATGGAGGCATACCTCTTCGAGTAAAAAAGAAGGGTCTCCATATCCCTGGCACAGCCATCTCCACATACTGCATGGAGTATAATGAAAGGATCTACCAACTATATAAAGTATACACACCATCCCAAACCTTCATGCGGCCCGTACACCTGATGCCGCGCACCTGGGACATGAAGACACCACCCAATGAACGATGTGGCTTCACGGTAAACCTTCATGTCTGCCCGGCCACTTGTACAGGCACCTCCAGGTATGAAAGCACGGCCCGGAG
>JAJRZR010000066.1 GCA_024275145.1 Deltaproteobacteria bacterium
AAGGAATCTGGGAGCAACAAATGCAATTCGTGCCTCTGCATCGAAGAGGAGACGGCGTATCTCATTGGGGCTTAAGAGGGAATCGATCGGTACGCAGATACCGCCTGCCATCGTAACAGCCAGATATGCCTGTGCCCATTCCGGTGAATTAGGCCCCAGTATCGCGATTCTTTCCCCACGTCTTGCGCCAAGGCCCACGAGACCTTGGGCTGTGCGCGCGGTGATCTTGAAAAGCTGCCCATAGGTTAAGATGCGCTCTCCCTCCTTGTTCCTGGCTATGAGGGCCGGACGTTCCGGGTATTTTTCTGCGGATCTTTTAAGGAGTTCAGGGATGGTGAACGTTTCGGCTTCATTCATTGGCGGTCTTTAGAATGTCCATCTTATGGAGCAGTTAACTACATGGGCATCTCCCTTGTAAGTCCCCTTGAGCATGGGTGTAACGACTGGCGACGGCCTGCTGCTTTCGATTTTTACGTAGGAATAGGCAGCGTCCAGTCCAAGATGTGTCCTGGTATATCCAATACCCACGCTGAAGATGTGCCTGTCATTGGTTGGAAGGCTTGGATCCCTATACCTGTCATCGATTGGCGATGGATCAAATACGTAGGATCCCCTCAACTGCCAGTTGGGGCCCAGGGAATATTCAGCACCAAACCGGAGCGAGTAGACATCATCCCAGTCCTTGGGAATGCCTATTACGGCAGGCCTTCCGGTTCCAGGCGCCTTGCGGTAGTGGAAATCCAGCGCGTCGTAGGAAGACCACCAGGTGTATACGAGATCGGCCGATATCGTCCAGGCATTTATGCCCCTGTATGTGAGACCTATGGATAGGGATGCCGGAAGGGTCAGCGGCAGGGTCATGCGGGACCTGTAAAATCCAGGCATGTGCATGTTGTATTCGGCATGTCCGTCGAGGTCCAGGATTACCTGGGAACGAAACACCATCCCAAGACTGAATCCGTGACCAGGGGTGGCCAATACGGACAGGAGATACCCTTTGCCCCAGTCATCCCCAAGCAGCCGGGTGCGCAGGCCCTGGACCAGGGGCGTAACCGATCTTTTCATCTCCGCTCTCGCCTTTACTATTTGTGCCCCTGCACCAAGGGATAACCAGCTTGCAGGCCTGAAAGAGATAGATGGTGTGAAAAAGAGACACTTGAGATCCGTATCCACGGCGTAATACTTCCCGGCCCAGTCAGGGTCCCACTCGGTTTCAAGGCCATACGGGGCGTTGATAGCAAGGGAGAGGCCAAACCTTTTACCGTATGGAATGCTCAAATAGGTATAGGGCAGGGCATATGCCATGTTTTTCATGTCAGGATCGTGCCCGGTTGTGTCCAGTTTCATCGAGGGCACTATGAGCCCCGTGCCTGCCATGATCCTTGGCGACTTCATGGTGGCCACTGCGGCAGGATTGAACCATGCGCTTTCTGCCACGTCGTTCCTGGCAGTAAGGGCGGCTCCCATACCAGTGGCCCTTGCGGACAATTCGTTGAATAGCTGAAATCCTGAAGTAAGCCCGTCTGTCGGGTAGGACAGGAGGAGAAGGAAAAGACAGGCAAATATGATCCTGGTCGAGATGGCCACTGGATATTTCATCGTTCATCTCCTCTGTCAGGTTTTGTTGGTTTGGTCAGGTCCAACTAGGGAATACGGTGCGTTGCAAGGTTGTTGGACGAATTAGCAAGGGGAGACCTTTATGTCAAGGGCACAAGCTGGATACGCCACTGGCTTTTTGTCTCTTTAACCTCCAGGTTGACAGAGAAGAAAGAACGGTTTTAGGAGGAGAAGATAAACGGGTATGAATATTGAGTCCTGGAAACGATGTGGTGCCGAAGGGGAGATTCGAACTCCCACGGGCGATACAGCCCACTAGATCCTGAATCTAGCGCGTCTACCAATTCCGCCACTTCGGCACGGGTTTCTCATTAAATAAACACGTCTTGCACTTGTCAAGGGGGCATTGTAGTGTCTCGGCATTTACCACGGATGATTGAATCAGGGAAACAAGGGCTGATGGACGTGTATTCATGAGTCCAGATTATGCACATCAAACGCATGAGAGAACGGCTTGTTCTGAACAATTTATAATAGTTACATGCAGTTTATAAAATCAAGCCCTTCATCTAAAAGGTGGGGCTTTGTCGGATGATATACAGGCCTCAAAGCAGCAAGGGGTGCGCAATTTTACCTAATCTGCTGCGTTCTCAGGCCCTTGAAACAGATCGCGCCTGTTTTCCGCCTTGTATCTTTGTCAAACTTGCGCGCTGCATAATTTGGAATGAAAGACACATTGATCCAGGAGAGAATCTGTAAATGAAAATCTATCATGGCCTTGAGGAATTGCGCGGATCCTTTCGACATCCGGCGATTACCATAGGGAATTTTGATGGGGTCCACCTGGGACATCAGGCCCTTTTTAAAAAGGTGGTCGAGCTGGGAGGCGAACGGGGTGGTGACAAGGTGGCTGTGACCTTCAGGCCCCATCCTTTGAAGGTCCTGCGTCCTGACAATCCACCCAAACTCATTTCCACCTTTGAACAAAAGGCGGAGTTGATAGCCGATGCCGGGATAGAATATCTGGTGGCGCTTCCCTTTACCAGGGAGCTTGCCAATACGAGCGCTGAGGATTTTGTGGAACGTATACTCGTGCGTGCCCTGGGTGTGGAGGATCTTGTGGTAGGCTATGACTATGCCTGCGGCAAGGGAAGGAAGGGCGACATACCCTTTCTTCAAAATATGGGGCGTAAATCAGGCTTCAAGGTCCATGTCATTTCTCCGGTTGTTGTCGATGGCATGGTTGTAAGTAGTACGAATGTCAGGAAGTTGGTTGCTCAGGGGGAGATGAGTAAGGTTAGAGCACTGCTGGGCAGGTATTACCAGATCCGTGGAATTGTCCAGGAGGGGAAAAGACGCGGTGGACCGGTGGTCGGGTTTCCTACGGCAAATCTTGCCATAAATCCCGAGGACCTGTGTCCGAAACCAGGGGTTTATGCAGTTCAGGTCATACACGATAACCATTGCTATGGTGGCGTGGTGAACATTGGTTACAATCCCACGTTTGGAGATCAGGAGCTCGGGGCAGAGGTACATATTTTTGATTTCAACAAGGATATATACGGGCATCCCATCAAGGTGAACATGGTACAGAGGATCAGGGACGAAAAAAAATTTCCAGGGCCAAAGGAACTTGCCCAGCAAATAGCAAGAGATGTGGAAAAAGGCCGCCAGATACTGGCCGGAGAGGCAGGGCTCAGGGAATACCGCGCTAGGGGATGATCGGGCCTTATATTGTGTGGCAGGCCACCCGGGGAAGGGCTGGCGCCCGGCAAAAAAAAGGGAACGATAAGGCAACCGTTCCCCTTTAGTGCCAATCGACCGGATGAGGAGTTAATTAAACCTCTTCCACCGTAATTGCACCTGTTGGACAGACCTCGACGCAGGTTTCACATCCAAGGCAGTCATCAGGCCTTGCAACGACAGGCTTGTCGTCTTCGAAGTCATACACTTCTGCAGGGCATGCGTTTACGCATTCCTCATCGCCTTGGCACTTGTCGTAATCGATTGTGATATGAAACATGGCTTCCTCCTTTTATTTTTTTATTCACTGATAAAAAAGATACTGCCTTCATTGGCTAGTTCATATAGACGATGAAACTTCTCTTTGTCAACCCTGTTTCGATATATCGCTCAAAACATTTTTGAGCGATATGTGCCCCCTTTGCGTTTTACAGGGGGAAAGCTATTTTCAGCCTGGCTTCTGTGATACATCAAAACCCTTTTGTATGATTTTTTCGCCGCGTTTGAATGCCCTGGCCGCCTCTACAATGGAACACGCCCAGGTCTGGTTGTCGAGGGCATGGATATGCGTGTAGGTGGCCAATATGTTTTTTCTTGTGATTCCTTCTAGTTGCCCTTGGAAGCCATGTCCGCGCAGGACCTTGAAGGTGGGGCGGCCTGCGGTTTCTTCATCGGAAAGAACAGGGTTCGAATAGTGGAATTCGTGCCCCTTTATCCGTGTACCCGGGGCAAAATACGGATTTCCTTCCATGGCCTCCAGGATGCTGTAGCCATGTCCTACGGGCCTTTTTTCTACTATGAAGTCCCAGCCGAGCGCCCCTACCATACTGTAGGCCTTCCCCTGCCACAGTATCCTTCGGCCCAGATACATGAGGCCACCGCATTCAGCATATACCGGCAGGCCTTTTTCTATGGCCTTTTTCAATCCTTTGCGAAAATTTCTGTTCTTCTCGAGTTCGCGTGCATGGGTTTCTGGAAAGCCCCCTCCCACATACAGGGCATTCAGTTCCGGGAAGTCGCTATCGGACAAGGAATTCAAAAAAATTATCCGTCCTCCTGCCGATTCGAGGGCTTCGAGATTCTCCGGGTAATAGAACTGGAAGGCGGCGTCCTTGATGACCCCTATAGTCGGTCGGTTATCACCGCACGGGCCTTCGGCCCTGGGTGGTGACCACGGTTCCACGTATCTGGAGAGGGCCAGGGGGGGCTGTGCATATGCAATCTGTTTGATACGTTCCAGGTCTGCGCTGGTTTCCAGCAAGGATGCGAGTTGCTTCAGTGCAGCCAACGCCTCGGGATGCTCATCTGCAGGTGTTACTCCCAGGTGTCTCATTGGCAAGGGATCTTTCCTGAGCCTTGGAATCGCCCCTAGTACCGGGGTGTCCGTATAGGTTTGAATCGCCCTGGTAACGACGTCTTCATGCCTTGGTGTGGCCACTTTATTGAGGATTACCCCAGAAATTCTGAGTCCCGGATCCAGGTTCTGGCAACCAAGCACCATGGCCGCCACGGTCCTTGTAACCTTTGTGCAGTCGACTACCAGTAACACCGGTGAATTTAACAGCTTGGCCAGCTCGGCCGTGCTTGAGCTTCCGGCGGCATCGAATCCGTCAAATATTCCACGGTTTCCTTCTATGAGCGCAAAGCGGCTGTCTTTAGCCCTGGAAACGAAAGAATTGATGATCGTATCGTTTCCCATGAGAAAAGGATCCAGGTTGTAACACGGGCTCGCCGCTGCAGAGGCCAACCATCTGGCATCTATGTAGTCAGGTCCCTTTTTGAAGGGGCATATCCTGATGCCCTGTTGTACAAGCGCCCCTATGAGACCAAGGGATACTATGGTTTTCCCTGAGCCGCCCCGCAGGGCCGCCAATACTATTCTGGGGATCGGGTGATTCATTGTTATGCCCTGTATGCAAGTAAAGTAATTGTTTTTTGTAGTGTTAATCCTGTTTGGTTAAGATTGTTGGGCTATCTTTTTCAAGGCATCGAGCGCGGCGGCTTCGTTTTCGGACTGGCCGAGTGCCTTGTAACATTGGGCCGCGTATTGAAGGCTTTGAGGCGACCGGGGGAATCTCAGGAAGTGATCAAGTGCCTCGCTGAACCTGCCCATGTTTATGAGGCTTACACCCAGGCAATTATGTATCTCGTGTGACCCTGGGAACTTATCCAGCCCGTTTTCCAAAATCGAGACGGACTCCTTGTATTGGCCGTGCTTTTGCCTGAGGATGCCAAGCCCTAGAAAGGCCCGGTGATCGGGGTGGTATTCCAATGCCTTTAAAAAGAGTGATTCTGCGATTTCTTCCCTCTCTGGAATCTCTTCGATCCTGGCATAATCGCCAAAGGCAAAGGTCATGGCCAGGCGGGAGCAGAAATCAGAGTGTAGGGGATAGAGTTCCTGGATATCCGCCAGCTCGATGGAACGGGCGTAATTTGCAAGATTGCGATAGTAGTGATGCCTCAATCTGCGGCCAAAGGCCAATATTTCCTCACTTGAAAGGCGAGGATCCGTTTGAAAGTACATGATGTCTTCAATACGCTGGAGCCAGAAATCATCCGTAATCTTTGCCTTTTTGCAGAATTCATCGTAAAGGGCAGTACCTGGAAACAGGTCGAGGATATAGAATACGCAACTTAGCGGGCGGATTTCATCCATTAGTTCTATGCTCTGCCCTATGGTCTTGGGGGTTTCCCCAGGTGCCCCGTAGATAAAATAGGCCCTTGCCAGGATGCCGAATCTCTGGGTGGTGTGAAAGGCCCTGATAATCTGTTTCCTGGTGATCCCCTTGTTGAAGACCTTTCTGATTCTTTCCGATCCGCTTTCAACACCATAGCTGATCTGTATGCATCCGGCCCGCCTCATCCAGTACAGGATTTCTTCGTCTATATAGTTGACCCTTGAGATGGCGACCCATGATACGTCCAACCGTTTTTCCAGGATGAGCTGGCAGATCCTTATTACCCGGTCCTTTTTAAGGGTAAAGGTGTCGTCCGATACGTAGAAGAACTTGACTCCGCGCCGTCTCAGCCGTTCCATCTGGCCTACGAAATATTCCGGGGAATGGAAACGCACCTTCCGTTTCCAGAACCTGGGGGAGCCACAAAACGTGCAGTTCCATGGGCAGCCCCTGGAGGATGTTATGTGCTCAAACCTGAAATATTCAGATGGGTCTGGCAGGGAGTCTATATCATCTATAAGGTCCGCCGACTTGTTTTTGAAGGACCTCCCCCCTTTCCGGAAGGCAATACCAGGGATTTTGTCCAGCCTGTGCCAGGCCTCTTCCTTTATTACATCTACCAGTTGCAGAAATGTCTTTTCGCCCTCACCCAGGACAATGATATCGATTTCCTGGAAGTGTTCAAGAAGGTGCCGCCACAAAAAGGTTGCGCCTACGCCACCGAATATGATTTTCGTATCCGGATTTACCTCCTTGGCGATCCTGGCGATGTCTATTCCGCCCCAGCGATTGGCGTGCAGGATCGATATTCCTATGATGTCCGGCAGGAAATCAGCAAATTTCTGCGCCATCTCGGAGGATTTGCCCTTTGCCCCATACCAATTGAGTATTTCTACCCGGTGGCCAGCCTTCATGAGCGTGGCACCGATATAGTAGAGGCCTATAGGGACTATCTTTATATCGTAGTCTTGCAGCCTGGGGTCAAGGCAGTAGGGATTGATCAACAGGATCTTCATAATTCCGATAGCAATAGTGAAACCTTCAGAAAACTTTATTTAGAAGTACTATACCGGCGTCCTTTTTAAAAGTGAGGTCGGGGGAATTGCACATGTTTTTCCATCCATCCTACCCGGCACGGTTATTGCCAAAACTTCCGCTTTCCTGATTAGTGACTTGACACACAAGCGCAATTTGTCTATACATACCAAAAATCTGAACGCTAATTCAGATTCCAACATGATATTCAAGCCTTTACTGGGCCAAGGGGAGTCGGTTGAGTAGTCCAGGTAAGTCCAGCCGGAAAGGGTCCAGTGGGACTTCCAGGAAGAGGAGGATGCCGTGGCACACGGCGGAATTGACCAATTAATAGGGATTCTCACCGAACAAAAGGGGTCCATCGTCGAGAAATGGATCCAAAAAATCCACGAAACATATCCTCCTGAGACAGCGAATTTCTTTCGCAAGGAAAGGAATAAATTCGCCAATCCAGTAGGCTCTACCATTCAGGAGGCGGCAGGGCCTATCGTCGAGGAATTGCTGGAGCCCCGTGATTCAGAGGTGTTCTATAAGCACCTTGATTCCCTCATAAGGGTTCGTGCAGTTCAGGACTTCACCGCTTACGCAGCGCTTTCCATTTTTTTTGCCCTGAAGGGTGCAATCAGAGACATCATCGGCAAGCAGGTAAGACGCGAAGGCCTTGAGTGGGCCCTGCTCGAGTTCGAGTCCAGGGTTGACCGGATGGCCCTCCTTGCATTCGATATCTTCATGCAGTGCCGGGAGAAGGTCTGGGAAATCAAAAGGGATGATCTGCTCAAGAGGCCTTTTGTGTTGTCTGGCGGGATGTGCGCGTCATATATGGTCCGCAGGGGCCAAAAACATTTGAAAAAGGCAAAAGGCAGCAATAACCCCAGTCTTAACTGAAGTGAGGTAATAGTAATGGGTTTAATAGTATCCCTAGGCGCAGTTTTGGCAATTGTTGTTGTGGCTTGGATAGGTGGCCAGGTCCCGGGGTTGCAGGGACTATTCGGTATAGTGGTACCATACGTGGCCTTTGTCACCTTCCTCTTCGGTTTCATGTACAAGGTGGTCAACTGGGCCAGGTCACCGGTGCCATTCAGGATCCCCACGACAGGGGGTCAGGAGGTTTCCCTACCTTGGATCAAGTGGTCCAAACTGGACAACCCCAGCACCACTGCCGGGGTTGTGGGGAGGATGGCGCTCGAGATACTCCTGTTTCGTTCCCTTTTCAGGAATACACGGGCGGAGCACCGCTCCGGGTGGCTCATCTATGGGCCATCCAAATGGCTGTGGTTGGCCGCCCTTGGGTTCCACTACGCCTTTTTCACGATAGCGATCAGGCACCTTAGGCTTTTTACGCAACCCATTCCCGGGCTCATAGAGGCCATAGACAAGATAGACGGCATGTTCCAGATCGGTGCCCCGCCAATCTATCTTACCGACGTGGTATTCATCCTGGCCGTTGGTTTCCTTTTTTGCAGGCGTTTGTTTCTACCCAAGGTTCGTTACATATCGCTTCCTGCCGATTATTTCCCGCTGTTTTTACTCCTTGCCATAGGGACGACAGGTATCTTGATGAGATTCTTTTTCAGGGTCGATATCGTCAATGTCAAGGCATTAGCAATGGGGCTTGCAAGCTTTCATCCGGTAGTTCCGGAGGGAATCGGGGCGATATTTTTTATACATATTACACTGGTAAGCTCGCTTTTCGCCTATTTCCCGTTCAGTAAATTGATGCATATGGGGGGCGTATTTATGAGCCCCACCAGGAACCTGGCCAATAACAGCAGAATGAAGATGCATGTTAATCCTTGGCGGACTCCTCCCAAGTTCCACACCTACGAGGAATATGAGGAAAAGTACCGGGATCTGATGAAAGACGCTGGAATACCTTTGGAGAGGGAATAAGATCATGAAGGATTTGACACCCCAGGAAATGTTGCGGATCGATCTCCATCCACCGAAGACACCGTGGATGGATATCCCAGTCAAGATCAAACCGGGCGTATACTGCTACCCGGCAAAGCCGGAGAAGCTTGAAATAGTAGGAATGCCTAATCCACACAAATGGAGCCCGCTTGATGATGATTGGGGCCTGCCCGAAGACTGGAAGGAGATAGTGCTTCAGGGCATGCGGGAGAGGCTGGATAAGCACCGGTCATTCAAGATCTTTATGGACATCTGTGTTCGCTGTGGAGCATGCGCCGATAAATGCCATTTCTTTCTTGGCTCCGGTGATCCCAAGAACATGCCGGTGGTCAGGGCAGAATTGATAAGGTCGGTCTACAGGGGGGAATTTACCAGGGCGGGGAAGATCCTTGGGCGTTTGGCAGGGGGGCGTAAGCTTACCGAGGATGTCCTGAAGGAAATCTGGTATTACATGTTTCAATGTACCGAATGCCGCCGCTGTTCGCTCTTCTGCCCCTATGGAATCGACACCGCCGAGGTCACCATCATAGGCAGGGAACTCATCAACCTGCTTGGCCTCAATATAAACTGGATACAGGAGCCAGTGGCGAACTGTTACGAGACCGGTAACCACCTTGGACTCCTTCCCCACACGTTCAAACAAAACGTGGAATTCATGTGCATGGATATTGAGGAGTTTGTGGGGATAAAGATCGACCCACCCTTCAACAGGAAGGGGGCAGAGATCCTCTTCGTGACCCCGTCCGGGGATGTTTTCGCCGACCCCGGTATCTATACCCTTATGGGTTACCTGCTGCTTTTTGAGCATCTGGGACTTGATTATACCTGGAGTACCTATGCCTGCGAGGGTGGTAACTTCGGATTCTTCACCTCCCTTGAGATGGCCCAGCGGCTAAATGCAAAGATATATCACGAGGCCAAGAGGCTGGGTGTGAAGTGGATCCTTGGCGGGGAATGCGGCCACATGTGGCGCGTGGTCCACCAGTATATGGCTACCTTCAACGGGCCTGCCGACTTCCTCGAGGAACCGGTTTCCCCCATCACGGGGACCAAGTTCGAGAACGCAAAGGCGACAAAGATGGTCCACATAAGTGAGTTTACCGCTGACCTCATAAAGCACAACAAGCTCAAGTTGGACAAGAGCAGGAACGATCATCTCAAGGTGACCTTCCATGACTCGTGCAACCCTTCGAGGGGCATGGGCTTGTTCGAGGAGCCCAGGTACATCATAAAGAATGTGTGCAACAACTTCTACGAGATGCCGGAAAACACGATCCGGGAACAGACCTTCTGCTGTGGAAGCGGTGCGGGGCTCAATGCCGGTGAAAACATGGAAATTCGTCTGAGGGGCGGGCTTCCAAGGGCGAATGCGGTAAAATACGTGCACGAAAGGTTTGGCGTCAACATGTTGGCCTGTATCTGCGCAATAGACAGGGCAGTCTTATCTGCCTCCATGTCATATTGGGTGCCGGAGGTGAAGGTCACGGGTGTCTCTGAGCTGGTGGGCAATGCCCTGATAATGGAAGGCGAAAATGAGAGATCGGTGGATCTGCGCGGTGAGCCGATCCCGGGCAGGGGTGAGGAGGTAAGCGAAGATGTATGATTCTGGAAAGGTAATCATCGGCCTTGTCATTTTCTTTGGTTTTTTTACCTTTGCCTTTTGGTACAACATGGGAAAGGCGGCCCCGGCTCCGAAGCCGAAGCTGGATACCCCGGTGATCAAGAAGATGGTCAAGAAGCAGTGCATCGAGAGTACACATTTCATGCGTACCACGCATATGCAACTCCTCAACCATCTGCGCGACCAGGCCCTCAGGCAGGGAAACCGGTGGTACACCAACAAGAGGGGTGAAAAGGTCTGGATAAGCCTTCAGAATACCTGCCTGAAGTGCCATTCCAACAAAAAGGAGTTCTGTGACAAGTGCCATAATTATGTAGGTGTTGATCCCTATTGCTGGGACTGTCACTTTGATCCAAACAGGAGCAAATTATGAGCATGGACAGAAGAAAATTTCTAAAGATAGCAGGGCTGTCTGCTCTCGTGGGGCTGGGAGGTAGTGAGGCCTTTGAACTCTTGCAACCTGGGGCGGTGGATGCTTCGGAGGGCCACGAGGGAGAAGGTGAGGCGAACGAAGGTCATGAAGGGCCATATGCCGGGGATAAGATTCGCTGGGGTATTGCGATCGATATAATAAAGTTGGGTGAAAATCCGGCCATGGCCAAGAAGATCATCACGACCTGCCACTATGAGCACAACGTCCCCGATTGGGGCAATCCGAAGGATGCGGTCAAGTGGATATGGGAGGATGATTACGAGCATTCATTCCCGGATTCCTACAATGACCTCATGGCTGAAAAGGTGGAGGGCATGCCGTTTTTGTTGCTGTGCAACCACTGTGACAGGCCCCCGTGTGTACGGGTTTGCCCCACCAAGGCTACCTTCAGGCGGCCTGACGGCGTCGTTGCCATGGATTATCACCGGTGCATAGGCTGTCGTTTTTGTATGGCTGCATGTCCATATGGGTCCAGGAGCTTCAATTGGCTGGATCCTCGGATAGCCTTGAAGCGTGAAGGCAGGAAGCTAAACCCCAGGTTCCCTACCAGGATGCGGGGTGTGGTGGAGAAATGTAACCTGTGTGTTGAAAGACTCGATGCTGGAAAGCTGCCTGCCTGTGTAGAGGCTGCACCGGATATCATGATATTCGGCAATCTGGTGGATGCGGATTCGCCGGTGAGGAAGGTCCTGAGGGAGAGGGTTTCCATGAGGCGCAAGATTCAGCTAGGCAGTAAACCGTCAGTTTTCTACTTGGTGTGAGGTTGTCATGCTAGAAAAGGCTTTGCAAGGATCAAATAGATATTGGGGATGGATCTTCTTCTTGTTAACTCTGATTGGGATAGGGTTCGCTTGTTACCTCTACCAGTTAAGGCATGGTCTTGGGATCACAGGTATGAGCAGGGACGTATCATGGGGGGTCTACATCGCCCAGTTCACCTACCTGGTCGGGGTTGCTGCCGGGGCGGTCATGCTTGTTATTCCAAAGTATCTGCATCACTATAATCCCTATGCCAAAGTGGTCATATTCGGGGAATTCCTGGCCATCGCCGCGGTCATCATGTGCCTTTTATTCATCATAATCGACATAGGGCAGCCCATGAGGATGATGAACATGATCCTTCATCCTACCCCCAACTCGATACTCTTTTGGGATATGATAGTTCTGAACGGATATCTGGCCATCAATATCATATGCGGCTGGAATTCCCTTCTTGCAGAAAAGAAGGGCGTTCCGACACCAGGATGGGTAAAGCCGTTCATATTCCTGTCTATCCCCTGGGCCTTCAGTATCCATACGGTCACGGCCTTTCTCTACGCAGGTCTGCCGAGCCGCCATCTATGGCTTACAGCAATCATGGCCCCAAGGTTTCTTGCCTCTGCCTTTGCCGCAGGTCCTGCGCTCCTTTTGATGGTGTTGCTGCTCATGCGGAGACTGGGTATCTTTGACCCTGGCCCAAGGCCGATACAGACCATAGCGATCACTGTCTGTTACGCCATGATAGCAAACGTATTCTTCATGCTGCTCGAATTTTTTACTTCATACTACAGCAACATACCTGCCCATATGCACGGGCTTGACTATCTCTTCTTTGGGTTGCAGGGCTATGGCCAACTGGTGCCATGGATGTGGACTGCGGCGGTATGCGGTGCAGTGGGCATCCTGCTGCTTCTGATCCCGCCTGCGAGGAGGAATTATCTCATACTTACCTTTGCATGCGCCGCGATCGTCCTGTCAACCTGGATAGACAAGGGTGTAGGCCTGGTTATCGGCGGTTTTGTGCCCAACCCCTTTGACAGGGTTACCCCATATCATCCCACCCTGCCAGAGATCGCTATAGCGGTTGGGGTATGGGCAGTTGGTGCATTTATCCTCACAGTACTCTACAAGATGGCGCTGGGGGTAAGGACCGAACGAAGGCTCATCTAGTTTTTGACCGCTTCGGAAAATAATCTGCGATAATGCTCAAGGGCCCTGGAAACTGCCAGGGCCCTATCCTTTTTGGGCAGCCCATTTGCAAGCAATCCTGTCTTTCATATCCTCTATCTGATCCCTGTAAAGTCTTGCAGGCAGTTCCTGTCCGCACTCCGTGCAAACTACTTTTGCGTTGGCTCAACGCCCCTTGATGTCAGCGGCCCCCCCGCACAGTAGGCAGGTCAGTTTGGGTGCGTTGTCTCCGGTTCTTTTTTCTGCCATGTCGCCTCCCTGTGATCGCATGGGACGATACGCCCCTGGCGATCCATGTTTTATCTTGGTACATCATCGTTTAGTAATGAATCAAATGGGAACATATGTTATTCTCATGCCGTATTAGAGCGTTCCCCCTGCCTGTTGGCAGCATAGCAGCTATCTGCCAAGGATGAACCCAGGGGGTGCAAACGGACTTCGCTGCCAATAATACCAGTAGTCAGATTGGCGCAATATAAAAAGGAGGATTTATGGCTAAAAATCCCATTAAATCCATGGAACTCGATCAGTTGATACGGGATATTGAAAAAGAGGTCAAGGAAAATCCGAATTCGGTCATTGCCCATCACAGGTTGGCCCTGGCCTACTGGAGGGGAGAGCGCCCTGAGGATGCGATCAACGAGTTTAAGAAGGCTCTGGCGATTGATCCTGCATCCTTCGAGATCAGGGTGAATCTGGGCAGCCTCTATTTCCAGATGGGCAGGCTTGAGGATGGTATAAGGGAAAACAAGGAGGCCCTGAGGCTTCACCCCAGATCCGCCGAGGCCATGGTCAATATTGGTTCGGCCTATCTCAACCTGGGGAATTGGGAAGAGGCTGCCTCTTATTTCCATAGGGCGCTCGAGGTCAAGCCTGAAATGGTTCCGGCACTTACCAGCCTGGTGACGGCATTGGTAGAGTTGAACAAGCTGGATCAGGCACTGGAGGCAGGGGAAAAGGCCGTTATGCTTGCGCCTGACTTCGGTCTGGCCCACAATAATCTGGCAGTGGCCCTGTTTTATAAGGGGGAACACGAAAAGGCACTGAAACACCTGGAGCGGGCCAAGGTATTGAAGTACCCGGTACATCCCGATCTTGAATCTAGGATCAAGGCGGCCAGTTCAAGGGAAGTTTCGGCACAGGAGTAGTAGATGTCTAGGTCTATGGCAGGCGAAATACCGAGATGTCCGTTCTGTAACAGCGTGCTGGAGCCGCCTGTAGAGGTGGAGCCACGCCGGCTGGGAGATTTCAGTTACGGCTCGTGCCGGTGTGGTGCTGTATATGTCTGTGATATTACAGGCCACAATCTGGGGGCTGCCATGGTAGAGGCCCTGAACTTTGCTTGCGGCGATGACTGGGATCTGGCCTGGAGTTTGTCGCCGGGTGAGGATTTCCGTGATTTCCTTGTGGAGGGTTACGATCATAAAAGGCATCGCGTATTTCCAGTGGGCCGGGATCTGGAGGGGAACCGTATAAAGGGAGTCCTTACCTTTATAAAGGTGGGCAGAGATGTTCAGGAGGTCAAAGGGGGCCTGGTACAGGAACGTCTGGCATCTGCCTCTGCCGCCGCATCTCAGGCGGCCCGCAGGAGCGTCCGGGCTGCCGGTAATAAAAAGAGATATTCAAAAAAAATAATTTTTGAAAAGGTGAAAGCAAGGGACCTGGATTCCCTCGTGGAGATGGCCAGGATCGATCCCCTTGTCCTGCGCAAGATCCAGAGGCTTCTCTATTCCGCGGATTTCAACATCAGATGGAATGCGGTTTTGATGCTGGGTGGTGTGGCTGGTGTACTAGCTCCGCAGGAGCCGGGCCTTGTTGGTGATTTGGTGCGCCGCCTCCTCTATTCCGCCAATGATTCGGCCGCCACCAATTGGGGCGCCATAGAGACGGTTGGTGAGATAATCAGGCATCAACCCGTTACATACGGATCATTTGTCAGGCACGTCCTGGGCCTTCTGGCCGATCCTCCTTCCAGGCCTGCCGTATTGTGGGCCGTGGGAAGGATTGGAGGCAAGCATCCCAGGGTTGTAAAGAACAGTTCCTTCTTTGTCTTGTTCGATCTGCTCGAATCGGATGATCCGGTAGTCCGGGGGCATGCGGCATGGGCACTCGGCCAGATGGGCGCATCCGAGGCCGTGGAGGCATTGAAAAGACTTACAAGGGATGATTCCATTATTGAGATCTTTGATGGACAGGAGATCAGGGAGGTTGCCGTGGGGGAGCTGGCCTCATCTGCAGTTGCCGCAATGGAGGGAAGGTCATTGACACAGGAGACACAGGAGGAAAAGCCAGTGAGCATGAATCATGATAAAAAGGGGCCCCAACCAGAGAAGAGGGAAGTGCTCGATGCCAGGCATAAATACCAGGAGGCCGATATATTGAAGAACAGAGGGCAGTCCCTGGATGCCATGGCTCTGTTCGAGGAGGTCCTGGAGGTCTTTGACAGGGAAGGCCTGTTCGTAGAGGTGGCCAATACCTGTGAGAAACTGGGAGATCTTCATGTCATGAGGGGCAATTTCAAGGCTTGCATCGCCCCTTACCAGCGGGCATTGGCAATATGCGAGAAGGAAAAGGATTCCATAAGCTCGGTGATATTGTTGGAGAAGATTATAGATATCTACCGCCGCTTGGAGGAATGGGATACGGCCTTACCCTATTATTTCAGGGCGCTCGAGCTGGTGGAGGGCCTTCGAGATGCCACCCGTTCGGCCTACTTCCTGGCAGGCATAGGGGATGTCTACGAAAGGAAGGGGCGTCTGGATGATGCCCTGGATGCCTACAGGTTGTCTGAACGTCTCTACAGGGGGATGGGATCAAGGGAAAGGGCCGATACACTGAAAAAGGGAATCGAGATCCTGGAAGGGCACTTAAGTGCTGGTTTGAAAGGCTGAAGCCCTTTGACGTTATGGGGCCGCAAGAATGGAGGCAGCGATGGGAAACCTTTTCATGCCTGAAACCGGGTTTAGGTGCAATGATAGCTCCAGGAGCCTGGCCTGGATCCTTGAAAATTTTATGGATGGATAGCTTGTTCCAGGTTGGAATGCAGAGCGTCCACACACGTGGGTCTGGCCATTGATCTCCACCGGGATGCCATACGTGCGGCAATTTACCGGGCGGACCTGGTAAAGCAGGCAGGTATCGTTGCCGTCCAGGAGCGGACAGGTGATGCGTACCTTGCCAGGATCCCGGCCGGAGGCAATCATATCATTCCATAGCCTGAGCGCCTCTTTAGCCCTTTTTTCTATCCTTCGCCGGATAGGGCGGTTAAGCTTCCTGAACGCGTTTTCTATCAAGGCGCTTTCGGCAAATGATATGTCAAAAACCGCATGGCAGCAGTCGGCACACCCCTTTTTGCATCTCCACTCCCCTGGATGGGACCTGCGTACGTGCTCCACTGTCTGATCGACAGAGCAGAAGAAGTTCATCAATTCGTCATATATGGTTTCTTCGCCGGGTTTTGTCATATGATGTGCCGTGTCGAGTTGATATCAGGTGTTGATGCCTTCTAACCAACCATGAAGGCCGATCTGTATTGCGGATACGCTGCGGTAGGTCACAGGAACCCCCTTTGTATCCAAGCACCTGGAAAGCGCAGTGGACGTGTGTCCTGTGGACTACACATGAATAATCTAATAGAGACATGAATAAATGCAAGCGCTGTGGGACCTGTTGTAAGAAGGGCGGGCCATGTTTGCACCTGGTTGATGCAGGATTGATCACACAGGGGATAATAGGGCCAGCAGACCTGGTTACCTACCGTGCAGGGGAACCGGTTTTTGACCCGGTCAAGGCAGCGGTCTTCCCCCTTTCCGGTGATATGATAAAGATAAAATCCGCCGGTGATACACGCCAGTGCAAATTTTTCGACCAGGCATGCGGCTGTATGATCTATGCCAACAGACCCCTGGAATGTCGTTTACTGAAATGCTGGGATACCAGGGAGATAGAGGAAGTTTTTTTGAAGGACACTCTCGCCAGGAGGGATCTTCTCCCGGAAGGTGCAAAAATGAGGGAAATCATGGATTCCTATGACCGGATTTTCAGGATTGCCGATGTGCTTGCGGCAATTGAGGCAGGAGTACCCATTGGTCCTGGGGACAATTTCCTCGAGGGGATCAAGGCCATAGTCGAAGCCGACCAGCTTTTTAGGCAAAGGGCCGTATCACTGATTGGTATTGGCCATGATATGCTGGATTTTTTCTTTGGAAGGGATGTCAGGGAAATAGTACAGGCCGTTAGAGGGATGTCCCTGGAGGGAGGAAGATAAAAAAGAAAAGGGGCATCCTGTTGTCGCCGTAGCGACAACAGGATGCCCCTTTTGGGACTGTATTACGGATTACAGCTAATCTTCGCCGCCGAACTGTTCCTTCTCGGTTTTCCCGAAGCCAGGCACACCGTACATGGTGGTGCTGCCAGAGGAGAAAAATTCGAGCTTTCCTTCCTGCACAAGCTCGTTGGCTGCCTTTTTGACCTCCCTTGGCTTTGCATCCGGATCGGCCTTGTAAAGATCCTTGATATACATTTTGGATTTAAATTTTGCCTTCTTCGTGGCAAACTCCAAAATTTTCTGTTTCAGTTCTTCCATGTTAGCTGCCATTTTTCCCTCCACCTCTTAGAGGTTGTCAGTGTGGACACTCCACTTGAATTGCGTGGTCGTATGATAGGTATCGTACGCCAGGCGGTAATCGTCCATAGACTTGTCTGTGAACGGGATGTCGCATTTTTCGAAGAAACGTTCCCAACCGATCCTTTCGGCCCATTCACCCACACGTTCGTACTTGTTGGCATCGGAGGCATAGGTCTCAAGGATATTCTTGACGGCGTTTACGACCGTTGGCCACCGTGGTGGTTCGTTTGGAAGGAACGGTATTACCAGCTTGGAGAACTTGGGTGCGCTGATCCGGTTTGAGATCTTTCCACCAACCAGGATAGCGATCCCGTCACCCTCGCCATCGGCCAGGGGCATTGCAGGACACATGGTATAGCAGTTTCCGCAGAACATGCAGCGCTCTTCCTTGACCCTGACGGTCTTTATCTTCTTTCCATCAAGCTCCACCGTGGCTGGCTTGATGGCCCCGAGGGGACATGCCGCAACGGCCAATGGGATCTCACAGACACCTGATATGCGGTCGTCCTCTACGAACGGCGGCTTGCGGTGTACCCCAAGGATGGCGATGTCCGAGCAGTGGACAGCCCCACACATGTTCAGGCAACATGCCAAGGCGATCCGAACCTGAGCCGGGAGCTTCTGGCTAGTAAAGTAATCGAACAATTCGTCCATTACCGCCTTTACCACGCCGGAGGCATCGGTTGCAGGGGTATGACAGTGTACCCATCCCTGGGTGTGGACGATGTTAGTTACGCATGCGCCTGTCCCGCCTATGGGGAACTTGTAGGAGCCGCCTGGGTGCTTTCTTCCCTTGAGATCGTCCACCAGGGCCCTCATCTTCTCCTCGCTGTCCACGTTGAATTCGATGTTGTTCCTGGTGGTCCAGCGGACAAAGCCCTCACCGTACTTGTCTGCAATGTCTGCGATCTCTCTGATGAGATCAGTGGTTATTAGCCTGGGGGATCCGCAACGCACCACATAGCATACATCCCCTGTCTCACTGGTATACTTGAGAATGCCAGGTTCAACGATCTCGTGGCTCTTCCACTTTCCGTAGTTCTTCTTGATTACCGGCGGGAAGAACTGTTCATAGTGTGGTGGCCCGATATCGGTGATACGGTTGGCCATGGGCTTCTTTGGATCGTAGAGCTTCTTTGAGAGTGCAGGATCATATGGATTGCTAAGAACCTCTGATATGTTGTAACCCGGATTGTCTTCGTACATTATTTACCTCCCTCTAGAATTATGCAGCGTGCCTTGCGCGGAATTCTTTGATGTCACGCTCCCAGCCGCCGGGAACCTCTTCAGCGCTCCAGAATACGTACGGGTTGGACCTTGGCTCCTTGACCATCTGCGGGATGGGTTTGAGCTCGGCCCTTCTGAGGAATTCCTGGATGCTCTCGCGCTGTATCAGTTCACCGAAGCGTTCCCTGTTCTTGCCTTCCTCCATCCACCAATCCCAGATCTTGTCAACGAAATCCTTGAATTCGTCAAAGGGCGGCTCCATGCGGATGAATGGTATGGCCAGTGTGGACATCTGCGCACCTTCAAGGATCGGGGCCTTGGCACCACACAGGATGGTAGCACCCGTGTCCGTCCCCGGGCGAAGGGCCTCGGGCATTACGTTGATGCAGTGCATACAACGTGTACACTCGCGGTTGTTTATCTTCAGCTCATCCCCGTACATATACATGCAGCCGGTCGGGCACAGGTCGATGACTTCCTTCTGGAGGTCGAACGCACCCCAGTCACGCCCGCTGTGCGCGCCTGCGTTCGGCTTGAGTTCACCGCCCACATAGGCCTTGACAGCCTCCTGGTCTATCCTGATGTCATCCTTCCAGGTTCCTATGATCGAGCAGCATGACCTGGCGATGGCGGCCACGCAGTCGTTGGGGCAGCCTGAGACCTTGAACTTGAACTTGTAGGGGAAGGCCGGCCTGTGGAGTTCATCCTGATATTCCTGGGTTAGGTCATAACATATCTGCTGGGTGTCGAGGCATGACCACTCGCACCTTGCCTTACCCACGCAGCAGGAAGGGGTACGCAGGTTCGAGCCGGAGCCCCCCAGGTCGCAGGACATCTGATATGTCAGGTCATAGAAGGTCGGTTCCAACTGGTCTGTAGTCGTCCCGAGGAGCACCATGTCACCGGTGGAGCCATGGAAGTTTGTCATGCCGCTTCCCCTGTAGTCCCAGATGTCACAGAGTTTGCGCAGGAAGGCGCTGCTGTAGAATTTGCTAGCGGGCTGATTCACGCGCATGGTGTGAAAATGCGCAATGGAAGGGAATTTGTCCGGTACGTCCGAGTAACGGCCGATAACGCCTCCGCCATATCCGAAGACGCCCACGATTCCACCATGTTTCCAGTGAGTTTCCTTATGCTTGAATGATAGTTCAAGCTGCCCTAAAAGGTCGAGGCAGGCCTGCTTGCCTGCGAGGCCTTTTTGTTCAATGTCATCCACGAAGCTTGGCCATGGCCCTGATTTCAGGTCATCGACCATAGGAGTGTCATGTTTTTTGACATCTGCCATTTAATTTTCCCTCCTTGATGGTGTATTTTTTTTTAGTATAGTGAACGCAGGAAACGGTGATCGGTATCCCCGGGTGATAGTTGAGCGTCTCGAACCACCAGCTAAATGAATCTTCATTCGGAAAATTTATAAATATCTATCCCAGGTGAAAACTTTTATAATATTGAAAGGCTTTTCTTGTCAACCCTAAAACAGGAATCAACAGGTCTGGATCTGGCTTCTGGTGTTTTAGAAGTCGCTATCCTAAAAGGTGAAAGGGCGTAAAGGGATTTTTGTTTCGGTTTCCAGCCCTCGTCATTAAAGGAGTCTGAATTCAAATTCATCTTTCCCCTATACCTTTATCAAATATTGTCAAGAAGGGTTGAATATCTTGCTGTCCAGTGGACGGTCACCTGCTCCCTCATGGCGCCGCGTCCCTGGGGACATGAAAGCTGCCTGGATAGAGGGGTGTATTTTCCACGGCAATTGATACGAACCTGGAGAGGGATGTTTTATCCCGAGACGAAAGGAATACACGACAAACCATGAAATATTGTGACCTCCACTGTCATACGACTGCATCCGATGGATCGGATACCCCGGCAGAACTCGTCAGGCAGGCAGGCGCTGTCGGGCTGTCCGCCATTGCGGTTACCGATCACGATACCCTGGAGGGCGTGGGCGAGGCAATGACAACGGGTAGGGAGTTGGGCATAGAGGTGATACCTGGAGTGGAATTGAGTGTTAAGTTCCACGTAGGTAATATGCATATCCTGGGATATCTCGTGGATCCCGATTGTGAGGAACTCCAAAAGACCCTCGCAGGGGTGCAGAAGGCAAGGGCGGAGAGGAATCCTGTGATACTTGAGCGTCTGAAGGGGCTTGGTGTCCCTGTTACCATGGCGGAACTCGAAGCCGTTGCCCAGGGTGGACAGATCGGGCGTCCCCATATAGCCAGGGTGCTTACGGAAAAGGGATACGTAAGATCGGTAAGCCAGGCCTTTGAACTGTATCTCAAGAAGGGGGCCCCTGCCTATGCACCTAAATCCATATTGACCCCGGAACAGGCCATAGGGGTTATACATCGCTGTGGTGGCGTAGCCGTTCTTGCCCATCCTTTTTCCCTGGGTCTTTCGCGGCCCGATGACCTTGACGAGGTAATAGCAGATCTGGCACAGAAGGGGCTTGACGGCATGGAATGCCATTACAGCGAACACAGCAAGGAATTTACCGACGTGTGCCTGGCCATTGCCCGGAAATACGGCCTGATCGTAACCGGCGGTAGCGATTACCATGGGAGGGCCAAACCGTATATAAAGCTCGGTCGGGGCAAGGGGGGGCTGAGGGTGCCCTGCTCCTGCGTGGATGCGATCAAGAGGAGGGCAGGCAGGGTTTGAACGGAAGGTCTCTGCTGTCGTTTTTTTTGCTGTTTTTGTTGGGATTTCGTTGCCCTTGTCTGGCTGGTGGTATCGAAGAGCACCCGGTCCCGGACTACGGTGACGCCATCTTGGTGGGCTCGATAGGGGATGCATCGAATCTTATCCCCATGCTTTCATCCGATGCCACATCCCATGAGATTGCCGATTTGATCATAGATGGCCTGGTAAAGTACAATAAGGACCTCAATCTTGTAGGGGACCTGGCAGAGTCCTGGGACATTGCCGATGGTGGGAAGGAGATTACCTTCCATCTGAGGAGGGATGTAAAATGGGAAGATGGCGTTCCATTCACCGCCCAGGACGTGCTTTTTGGTTTTAACACCATCATATCACCCAAGACACCCACGGCCTATGCGGGTGATTTCCTGGAGGTGAAAAAGGCCCAGGTCATCGATCCTTACACGTTTCGTGTCGTCTACAAGCGTCCCTTTGCCCCTGCCCTCAGCTCCTGGGGGAATATAGTCGTTTTGCCAAGGCATCTGCTCGAAGGCAAGGATATCACCAAGAGCCCCTTGAGTCGCAGGCCGGTTGGTCTCGGCCCCTTCAAGTTTGCAAGCTGGAAGACCCAGGAGCGCATCATACTCGACGCGAATCCGGATTATTTCGATGGCCGTCCCTACCTCGATCGCTATATCATGCGCATAATCCCTGACCCTGCCACCATGTTTCTGGAATTGAAATCCGGGGGGCTTGATTGGATGGGGCTTTCTCCTATTCAATACGATCGCCAGACCAATACGCCCTTCTTCAGGAAGAATTTCCGCAAGTACCGGTACCTGTCCTTTTCTTACACCTACCTTGGCTATAACCTGAGGTGTCCGCTCTTCAAGGACAGACGGGTAAGACAGGCCATCTCCTATGCCATAGACAAGGAGGAGATCATACGGGGGGCGCTTTTAGGATATGGCGTCGTGGCAACCGGCCCATACAAGCCGGATGCCTGGTTCTATAATCCCAATGTTAGACGTTATCCCCATGATCCCGAACGTGCCAGGGCCTTGTTGGCAGAGGCAGGTTGGAGGGATACCGACGGTGATGGCATCCTGGACAAGGATGGCCGTCCCTTTTCCTTCACCGTCTTGACAAACCAGGGGAATTCGTTAAGGGACAGGACTGCCCAGATAATCCAGTACAGGTTGAAGAAGATAGGCATAGAGATGAAGATCCGAACCCTTGAATGGACGGCCTTTATCAATGACTTTATAGACAAGCGCAGGTTCGAGGCGGTGATCCTGGGTTGGACCCTGGGCCAGGACCCGGATATCTATGACATCTGGCATTCATCGAAGACCGGCCCCAAACAGTTGAATTTCATCGGGTACAAGAATCCAGAGGTGGACCGGCTTCTGGTAGAGGGGCGAAGAACCTTTGATAAGGAGAAGAGAAAGAGGATATATTGGCGTATACAAGAGATCCTGGCCGTGGATCAGCCCTATACCTTTCTTTATGTCCCCATGGCCCTGCCTATCATAAGCAGCAGGTTCCACGGTATAAAGCCTGCTCCTGCCGGTATCTCATATAATCTCATCCGCTGGTGGGTACCCAAGGATGAACAAAAGTATATAATGCCTTGATATGCGCAGGGTGACATGGCAGGCATGCTACTGGTATCGTTCTGCCTTAGGTAAGGGGGGATTGCCCGCATGCCTTCTGCCCCGTATCTGCATACCCTGTGATCAATATAGGTCAGGATCTTTTTGTAATTTTCACATACATAATCCCCCTTTGATTCGGTTACCTTGATATGGTCCTTTTGCTTTATCTGATCAAAAGACTTGCGGCGCTGGTCCCCACATTTCTGGGGATTACCCTGATATCATTTTTCGTCATGCACTTGGCCCCTGGAGAGCCCATGAGCCTTCAGGCCGATTTCAACCCGAAGATGACGCCAGAGATGAGACAGAGGTTAAGGGCACAGTATGGACTGGATAAGCCACTTTATGTGCATTAAAATTCCCAGTTGCTCCACCAAATTTTGCTGCACTTGGTATGTCGTTTAATAAATTAAATTGCTCTTCTAAACGTACCACAAATACTTCAAATTCTTTACCAAGTCGAGTAGGAG
>JAJRZR010000067.1 GCA_024275145.1 Deltaproteobacteria bacterium
AATAAGATTCAACGACAGATACAATGTAGCCTTCAAGGTAGAAACCCATAACAGCCCGTCTGCCCTTGACCCCTATGGCGGGGCACTTACTGGAATCGTTGGCGTCAACCGCGATCCATTCGGAACCGGGATGGGGTCAAAACTTGTATTCAACACGGATGTATTCTGCTTTGGTCCCCCTGATTACTAAGGCCAACTCCCCAGGGGCCTACTGCACCCAAAGCGGATCTTCGAAGGCGTACGCGAAGGCGTGGAACACGGTGGTAACCAGAGTGGGATACCCACTGTAAACGGCTCCATACTGTTCGACGAACGTTACCTTGGCAAGCCCCTGGTGTTTTGCGGAACCGGCGGCATCATGCCCAATGAGGTCTGTGAAAAACCAGGCTATAGGAAGAAGGCAAGGCCCTCTGACGCCATAGTCATGTGCGGGGGCCGGATAGGAAAGGACGGGATACACGGTGCCACCTTTTCTTCTGAAGAACTCCATGAAGGTTCACCCGCCACTGCCGTACAGATAGGCGATCCGATAACCCAAAAAAAGATGACTGACTTCCTGCTAAGAGCTAGAGACCTATGCCTCTACAATTCCATAACGGATAACGGCGCAGGTGGCCTTTCATCCTCGGTGGGTGAGATGGCACTGGAAGCAGGGGGTTTCGAACTTCACCTGGACCGGGCACCGCTCAAATATCCCGGGCTACAACCCTGGGAAATACTCGTCTCCGAGGCCCAGGAACGTATGACCGTGGCCGTGCCTCAGGACAAACTCGAGGAATTCCTTGCGCTTTCAAAGAAGATGGACGTAGAGTCCACGGTCCTTGGTACCTTTACCGATACAGGCAAGTTTCATTGCCTCTATAATGGGAAGACAGTCGCATATCTGGACATGGATTTCGTGCATGAAGGGGTACCAAGGCTCGAGCTGAAGGCCATATGGACAGAGCCTGCCCACAAGGAACCGACGATTCCCTGTCCCAAGGATCTCGGCAAGGAACTAAGAAGGATGCTTTCCAGATACAATGTGTGCAGTAAGGAATACGTCGTAAGGCAGTACGATCACGAGGTACAAGGCGGAAGCGTGGTCAAGCCCCTTACAGGCTCCGAGGACGACGGTCCAAGCGATGCGGCCGTATTCCGTCCAGACCTGGATTCCAGGCAGGGCCTGGTGGTCTCACACGGTATCTGCCCAAGATACAGCGACATTGACACGTATCATATGGTCTGCTGTGCAGTTGACGAAGCGGTGCGAAATGCCATAGCCGTAGGGGGAAGCCTTGAACAGATGGCCGGCCTTGACAATTTTTGCTGGTGTGACCCGGTTCAATCCGAAAAGACCCCTGACGGCCACTATAAGCTGGCACAGCTTGTAAGGGCCAACCAGGCCTTGTATGATATATGTACTACCTATGGGGTACCCTGCATCTCTGGAAAAGACAGCATGAAAAACGATGCGACCATTGGAGGGATAAAGATCTCTATTCCCCCTACCCTCCTTTTCTCCGTAATATCCAGGATCAATGACGTAACCAGGGCGGTCACCATGGACGTCAAGGCCCCTGGACACCTGGTTTATATACTGGGCACCACCTATCCTGAACTCGGGGCGTCGGAATACTATAGGGCCCACGGACATATCGGAAGAAGCGTACCCAAGGTGAGGATGTATGAGGCTGTCAAGCGTTACCAGTGCCTTTGCAGGGCGATAGAACAAGGTCTTGTCGCCTCATGCCATGACTGTTCAGATGGTGGCCTGGGTGTGGCCATATCGGAGACTGCCTTTAGCGGCGGTCTGGGCGTGGATATCGATCTGTCAAAGGCCCCTTGTGAAGGTATCGATCGGGCCGACATACTGCTTTTCAGTGAGAGCCAGAGCCGCTTCGTAGTCACAGTGCGCCCTGAAGACATGCAGGCATTTGAAGAGGCGATGGGGGATACGGGATGGGCGCTTGCAGGCCAGGTTACAAAGGAGCCAACCGTAAGACTTACTTATAATGGGGAAACTATTCTCTGCGAACCATGCGATCTGTTAAAAAAGGCGTGGAAAAGGCCCCTGGCATGGTAGATCAGGGGGGACTCAGGGCAATACTTGAGGAAGAAGCGCTCATTATCCGCCATTCAGGGGAGATCCCTGAAGTGGCCCTGCATAGCAGCCTCTATTATCTTACTGCCGATCCAGACGGCCCAAGGCTACAACATCTGGCCCTGGATGACATAAGGCCTTTAAAGGAAGAGGTGCTCAGGCGCTATGAAAAGATATTGTTGAGGGATCTTGATCCAGGGAACCGGGATAAGCGGATATACAGAGGGCTTGCCAGAAGTTGCGTCAACTGGAAGCGACTAAAGAAATTTGCTGAAAAGGAAGGGCTGGACCTTTTACATATCCGGGAAAGGGCAGCTACTGCCCTTGTGGGCTTCCTAGAACAAGAAGTAGAGGACGTGCGGTCCGGCAAAAGGTGCTCCTGCATAAACTGCGGATTCGACGAACTCTTGAATCTGGCAACAGACCTGGGGGTACGAATGGAAGACCTGCCCAAGGGTACCGAGAAACTCTGCGGAGAGAACAGGGCCAAATGATTTTCCCCCGCCCGGACAATGATCCAGGTCAACCGAAGCGCAACACATCAAATGGAAGTAACAGGCTGGCCGATTTTCTTGCATTGGGCCTGGGTGGACTCATACTGGTCCTGGGGCTCAGACTCTTCGCCCCATTTTTTGAACCTATCGCATGGGCCATTATACTGGCATTATTCTTTTATCCTATCAACGTCTGGTTGACCAGCCACCTCAGGATCACGCATTCGATAGCTGCATTGGCCATGTGTGTGCTGATCATCCTATTTATTATCATACCGGTATTCGCCCTTCTTGGGAGCCTTACCACCGAGGTGCTCAGGGTGTACAATGAAATTCAAAATCATCTTCAATCAGGTGATTTTTCCGTACTGCCCGATCAAACGAAATACCCCTATCTCTACAAGTTGGCATCCAGGCTCTTTGAGACATTGAGGGCCAATGAGGCCACGGTCAAGGACACCATAATCGGTCTTTCAAAAAACATGGGGGAGTTCTTCCTCAGGCAGGGTACGGTGGTATTCAAAAATATTGCCAATGTAATATTCAGCGCGGCCCTCATGCTAGTGACCCTGTATTATCTATTCAGGGATGGTGAAAGGATGCTCGGTACCTTCAAGAGCCTCTTGCCCATGAAGGACCAGACGGTGGACAAATTTACACATCTTACTGCTGACGTACTGTCTGCCACCCTGTATGGCAACCTACTGACCGCGGCCATCCAGGGGGCCCTTGGGATATTCATTCTATGGATCCTTGGTTTTTCGGCCCCCCTTCTTTGGGGTATGATAATGGGGCTTGGCACATTCATACCTATGGTGGGAACTGCCATAGTATGGGTACCTGCCACACTGTATCTTTTTTTAACGGGCCTATACCTAAAGGGCGCTATCCTTCTATCCTTCAGCGTACTCGTGATAAGCCAGATAGATTATTTCCTGCGCCCCTATTTCATCAGCGGCAAGACGCAACTGCACAGCCTGTTCCTGTTCTTCAGCATCCTGGGAGGGCTCCAGACCTTTGGCTTCCTGGGCCTGATATTGGGCCCCATATTGATCGCACTGTGCGTTTCCATCCTTGAAATCTACAAGATGAACCTCCTTGGTAGGACGAGACAAAATGGGTAAGGGATGCTACCTAAGGCTGCTGGAAAACGGTGAACTTGGGAAAAGGGTCAAAGAGGCATCCAAACGCCTCAGCTCCTGCAATCTGTGCCCCCATGAATGCGGCGTTGATCGAACCAAAGGGGAAAAAGGATTCTGCCAGGCAGGGAGCCAGGCCAGGATTGCAAACTATGGGGCCCACTTCGGGGAAGAACCACCACTTGTGGGCAAACGCGGCTCTGGCACGGTCTTCTTTTCCTGGTGTAATATGAGATGTGTATTTTGCCAAAACTATGATATAAGCCATCAAGGTTCGGGATTTGACGTGACAGCAGAATTTTTGGCCTTTTGTTTTCTCTCCCTTCAGGAAGGTGGCTGTCACAACATCAACCTGGTGACGCCTTCACACATGATCCCCCAGATACTAAAGGCGCTGCTTCTGGCGGCATCCGAGGGACTTTCCATTCCACTGGTATACAATACCGGCGGCTATGACAGCCTGGAGACGTTGAAACTCATAGATGGTATAGTGGATATCTATATGCCTGACTTCAAATACTGGGATGAGGCTACAGCCAGGCGCCTCTCCAAGGTAAAAGGTTATCCAGGGATAGCAAGGCAGGCCCTGCGCGAGATGCACAGGCAGGTAGGCATATTAAGGCTTGATGAAAACGGCATAGCCCAAAGGGGGCTCCTTGTAAGACACCTTGTGCTTCCGGAAGGCCTTGCTGGCACCAGGGATGTACTCGACTTTATCTCCAAGGAGATCTCCCCGAAAACCTGTGTAAATATTATGGATCAATACAGGCCCTGCGGCATGGCCTCAAAGTACCCCCCCCTTGACAGAAGGATTACCAGGCAGGAATATCTCGATGCGCTTGAAGAGGCCAGAAAGGCAGGACTAAAGAGGCTCGCGGAGTTTTAGTCGTGGTATGGGACGGCTCTTTGCTATAGGAGATATACACGGATGCCTGGATAAGCTTGATAATCTCTTGAAGCAGATCCGGGTTGACTGGGGAAGGGACAAGGTTGTATTCCTGGGAGATTATATAGATCGGGGACCTGATCCCAAAGGGGTAATCCAACGGATCATGGATCTCAAGGCCTTCTGGCCCGATTCCATTATCACACTCAAGGGCAACCACGAAGAGATGTTTCTTTCGTATCTGGCCCAGGAAGACTATGGACCATTCATTTCCCAGGGTGGAAATAAAACCATAGAAAGCTATTACGACGAGAATGGAGATTTTTTCTGCCCACCTGCCCATATTGATTTCCTGCAAGGCCTTGTCCCGTTCTTTACCACGGAACACTTTATCTTTGTCCATGCAGGCCTGCGACCAGGAATTCCCCTGGAGGAACAAGAGGTCGAAGACCTTCTCTGGATCAGGTCGGAGTTCATAAATTCATCCTATGACTGGGGACGACGCATTATCTTTGGACATACCCCATTCAATTCCCCATTGATCCAGAAAAACAAGGTGGGTATCGATACAGGCGCTGTATATGGAGGCAGGCTCACCTGTCTGGTACTTCCTGATTTCGATTTCATTTTTTCCTGAATCGCAGATGGAAACAGGCGCTATACAAACCCCAAAAAGGATTCATCAGCGATATGGCACGATCCAAAAAAAATAACCATAAAAGCCGGCTCGAAAGGGCATTGGAAGACCCAAAACTGAGGAAACAATACCTGAAGGAGGTCGAAAAGTTGTTCCAGGGCCCAAAAGGCAGGCCAGGGCATGACAAGGACCTCCAGGCCCTTCACAGGGCCTATGGCACCGCAAGCTTTGAAAAGAAACTGAAGAACTACATAAACACCTACGGCCTGCCCGACGACTGGAGTATCCTCTTGCTGCTTCTCGATTCAAGGTTGGAACCTGATATCGTATGCAAGGCTATAGAGGCCCTATGCAACATGTCAAAGGAAAGGTCCACACAGGAAAAAAAGGGACTCAAGAGCAAATTAAAAGTGCTCAGCCTTACGAGCAAATCCCCCTTGATATGCGAGGCTGCTGAATCGGGTCTCAAGGCCTTGGGATGAGGCTGGTGAATTACGCATGGGATCCCCCCGTTTCCATACGTGGCAGCAACTGTTGGACGACTATCTTGCCTATCTGTCCATAGAAAGAGGAGCAAGTGACAACACCATGGAATGTTACAGCCATGACCTTGCAGGCCTCATGGAATTCATGGAAAGGGCTACCATAAACTCCCCTGACGAAATCCGCCCAAGACATATTCTAAGGTGGCTCAAGGAGCTGAGAGACAGTGGCCTGTGTCCTGCAACTACCGCGAGGAAACTTTCAGCTGCAAGGGGATTCTTCAGATTCCTGGTGGAGCAACATGGGCTAAAGGCCACCCCTACGGCGGTGATATCGAATCCGTCAACCGGCCAACGCCTCCCGACGGTGCTTTCGGTTGCCGAGGTAGAACGCCTGCTGGACCAGCCCGATGTATCCAAGGCATCCGGGCTCAGGGACAGGGCCATGCTGGAGACCATGTATGCCTGCGGCCTTAGGGCCTCGGAAACCGTCAAACTGGCCCTGGGACAAGTAGACAGAAGACTCGGCTATCTAAGGATCCTCGGCAAGGGCGACAAGGAACGTATAGTGCCCATGGGGAAGACTGCACTCTATTGGTTAGACAGGTATATCAAGGATGGACGGGGAAAGATCCTCGGGAAAAAGGCCAGTAATTTCGTATTTCCCGGCCGCTCTGGTATCCCCCTTTCCAGGCAAAGGCTCTGGCAGATAATAAAAAAATATGCCCTCATGGCAGGACTCAAGGCCATATACCCCCATGTCCTCAGGCATTCGTTTGCCACGCACCTGCTGGAGGGAGGGGCAGACCTCAGATCGGTCCAGATGCTCCTTGGTCACAGCGATATAAGCACTACCCAGATATATACCCACCTGGACATTCGCCACCTGAGAATGATCCATAAAAAATTTCATCCAAGGGGATAGGCTGGCTGTCTATTTTTCTCTCCACGCCAATGGAATAGAGGGAACCGATACCAGGTAAAAATCGTTACTATCAAGATATGACATCAAAACAGAAAAATTCACCATCAATATATTCATGGACCTCCAGGCTGAGACAATCGTTCCTACCGATAATCAGGCAACGTGGCAATCGCTATGCCAATGGCGGAAGGGTGAACCTCCTGGAGGCCTCCTCAAAGACCATCAAGGCAAAGGTGAGCGGTACCATTGATTATCATGTACTCATAGAGGAAAAGAGCGATTCAGACGGTGAGGTGATAATCTCATGTACCTGCCCCTTTTTCAGGCAAGGCTACCCTTGCAAGCACCTGTGGGCCGCAGCGGTCGAGGCGGACAGAAGGCCGAAGGGTGTACAGGGTACGAACAAAACCAGGCATAGGACCCCTGGCAAGAAGAGAAAAGACAGAAGAATCCACTGGCAGGGGCTCTTCAGCGATGATTTCTGGAACGACATGGCATCGTTCCCGTGGTCCCAAGGGCCAGGTGGCTTTATCCTGTCCTACGAACTGGCGGTTACGTCCTCGGAGATAAGTATATGGGCCTTTGAACAATATATTAAAAAGGATGGCCGACCTGGAAGACGCATAAAACCCAGGGCCGAGACACTGGAACATAAGGATCTTCCCGTACAGGACCGCATGATATTCGCCATACTGGACGAGGCATTCCGCAAAAATGCGCACGGCTACAGCTACTGGCATACCAAGTCTACGGATTACCGCCATATCCCATTGACATCGAGGGACCTGGAGGCCTTGCTTCCACTCCTTGCAGAGACCGAAAGGTGCAGGCTCATGAACCACGAGTCGGAATGCGTTGCCGACCCGCTCAGGATGGGGCAGCCTCTGGACGCAACAATCCGATTCGATGGCCACGAATTCCGCAAAAAAAAGAAAAGGGCTGTAAAACTCACTCCCATAATCCTGGTGGGAGTGGCCACGGAAATCGCACCAAAGGACCTGGAGATACTTTTCCATACCCGGCCCCTCATGTTTGTATACCATCAACGGCTCTATCGCCTGCGTGGCCCGAGATACTCGTGGCTGTCCTCCCTGATGGAGGCCGACAGGATCGAGGTACCAATCAAGAACTTGCCCGACCTCATTACGAAAACCCAGGAAGTAGAAGGTATGCCAGAGGTCAAACTGCCCGAAAAGTTGGCCCCGAAAGAGGTCACAGATGCCGAGCCAATCCCTATACTGAGAATCGACCTTGATGAAGGCCTGGTAAAGGGAGTATTACTCATGGACTACAACGGCCTTGAGATCGAAGGGGATGACAGACGTTCCACCATACTGGACCCGGATAAGTGGATCAGGATAACACGCAATTTCCAGGCAGAACGCGCACACGTGGACTTGTTGGAGAGGGCGGGGTTTTCCAGGCAGAAAGATCTGTTATTTTCCAGGAACATAAAAGGTGCCGCGGACGCCCTGTCAGGACTTACGGCTGCCGGATTCAGGATAGAGGCCAGGGACAAAAAGACTATACGTGGTGGCAAGGCAACGAGTTTCTCTGTCTCATCCGGCATGGACTGGTTCGATCTCGAGGGCAGCATTGACTTCGACGGGCAGAGCGTACCGCTTCCAAGGGCGGTGAGGGCCTATCTCAGGGGTGAACGTACTATCCGCCTGGGGGATGGCAGTGTAGGATTACTGCCGGAGGATTGGCTCTCCAAGAACCTTGCACTCCTGGAGCTAGGCAAGAGGGTAAAGGGGAAAAAGAATAAGCTGAGATATCCTTCAGGCCAGGCCCTTCTGCTAGACTCCCTACTCCAGGAAAACCCGGTGAAATCTATCGACCAGCGGTTCTTGGAATTGAAGGATGCCCTGAAAAACTTTGAAGGGATAGAAAAGTATCCGGCGCCAAAGGATTTTGTAGGGAAACTCCGGCGGTATCAGGAGGCATCCCTTGGATGGTTCAGGTTCCTGGAACGATTCGGCTTTGGCGGGGTACTTGCCGATGACATGGGGCTTGGCAAAACGGTGCAACTGCTGGCATGGCTTGCAGGCCATCCTGGAAGACGTCCTGGAAGCCCATCCCTCGTGATTGCCCCCACCACGTTGATCTTTAACTGGCTGAACGAGGCAACAAGGTTTACCCCAAGATTGAGGGTAACCTCCTATTCCGGAGGCGACAGACACATCATCCTGGAAGATGTATCGAAATTCGACATTATACTGACCACCTACGGGCTCTTGCGAAGAGATATCACTAGACTCAAGGATATAAAGTTCAACTATGTCATACTTGATGAAAGCCAGGCGATAAAAAATCCTGACTCACAGACGGCGAAGGCTGCACGCTTGCTAAATGCAGCACACCGACTGTGTCTCACAGGCACCCCGCTTGAAAACCACGTGGGAGAGCTGTGGTCACAGATGGAATTTTTGAACCCAGGCCTGCTTGGTTCAAAGGCAGTATTCGAACGGCGCTTTGCCAAACCAATCTCCCAGGATCAGAAAGATGCCGCATCCATATTGAAGGATATCGTAAAACCGTTCATCCTGCGCCGGACCAAGCAGATGGTAGCAAAGGACCTGCCAGAAAAGATGGAGCAGATCATACGCTGCCCAATGACCGAGGAGCAGGCCAGGATCTACCGACAACTCAGGGATCACTACCGTTCATCACTTTTCAATGGTTCTGGCAAAAAATCCGCTGGAAAGACAAAGTTCAAGATCCTGGAAGGGCTATTGAGGCTGAGGCAGGCGGCCAACCATCCTGCGCTGGTGGGGCAGCAGGATATCACCTCTGGCAAGCTCGTAGAGCTTGTGACACTCATAGATGAGGCGGTGTCAGGGGGACACAAGGCCCTGGTCTTCTCCCAATTCACCAAGATGTTGAGACTCATACGAGACGTGCTTGAAGAACGTTCCATTACATATGAATATCTGGATGGGCGCACCCCTCTGGCAAAAAGGGAGATGAAGGTACGCAATTTCCAGGAAAGGGATGACATAAGCCTCTTTCTGATAAGCCTAAAGGCCGGCGGAGTAGGACTCAACCTGACCGCGGCCGACTACGTATTCCTGGTGGATCCCTGGTGGAATCCGGCGGTTGAATCCCAGGCTGTTGACAGAACTCACAGGATAGGACAGGACAAGAAGGTCTTCACGTATCGGTTCATTACCGTAGATTCAGTAGAGGAAAAGGTGTTGGCCTTGCAAAAAAAGAAGCAGGAATTGGTAAGCTCCATACTGACTGGGAGCAAGGATATGCTCCGGAACCTTACGGCCTCTGATCTAGAGTTGCTGTTCTCATAACAAAGGCCCGTGTCGGAAGCAGCGGGAGAGATCAAGGGCTTGTCTGATAAACACAGTGCCAGATCCTATTGTCACCACTCCACAGGCAATCTTACCCTGTTCCCGGCCTTGTTATCAAATAATAAGTAGCCCTGTTCCCTTCCAAACAGAAAGAGGTCTCTTGTAAGCATCACGTCCTTTCGACAATAATCAATGATCTTTTTTATCTTCCCCTGTTTCCACCACCGGAGTGCCTGGAGGCCGTTTGCGCTCTTTTCGGCGCCCAGCGTCGCCTTGGCCAGGGCGTCCAGGGACAACCTGTAACCGAGCCTTTTGTGGACGACCTCAAGGATATCCAGGGTGGGTAACGCCCAGAAATCCATATCCGAATAGGCGGTAAGTACCTTGTAGTCGAACCTCTTTATATTGAATCCGATTATCAGATCCATACGTCTTACGATATCGAAAAATGCGCCGAGTTGATCCTCTTCAAAGGCAAAAAAGTCATCTTTTTTAGAATCATAAAGGACAGCGCAGCTTACCTTCATCAGATCGGCCCTATGCCAACCTCCTACCTCATGGGCAGACAATTGCGTCTCTATATCTAAGACGCCGAAACGTGTCACGGAACCACGAAAGACCCGCGGTTTCCCGGCACCCCTGGCCTTGTCTCCTATCACTGGTACAACCGCTCTCTGCCGTCTTTCCATGGCCTCACGTACGACAATTGGGGACACGGAATCACCGGCAGCGGACACGGGCACATGAGCACCGCTGATGGCCCCCGGCCTGCGCCTGGTCGATATGTCCATCCCTGCAAGACCCCTTAGGATAAGCAATGCAGCCTCCTTGTCTATGGGCCTGTTGCCAGAGCCGCACTTGGGCGAATGAACACAAGAGGGACAGCCAAGCTCGCAGGGACAGGTCTCCACCGCCTTAAGCGTCTGCTCTATCAGTTCCTTGGCCTGGATAAATGCCTGTCGGCTCAACCCCACGCCCCCTGGTATCCCGTCATAAACGAATACAGCAGGACCAGGAACCTGGGCATGAAACGGCGTGGATATCCCTCCGAAATCGTTCCTATCCGTAAGAACCAAGAGCGGAAGGATGCCGATAGCTGCATGTTCGACCGCATGGATCCCCCCCATGAAATGGAGCCTTGCATCCTCCACTGCCGTCTGGAGCCATGACGGTATCTGCCACCACAGCCCCTCGGTCTCAAATATCTGTGGAGGCAGATCCAGATCAACCCGATTTATCAACCGCTGTCCCCTCACCTGCCTGCGCTCGAAACCGGTGACTTGGTCCTTGATCCTCAAACGTCCCCAAGAAAACCGGGTCCTACAGACCTTCCTGTCATCATACACATCCAGGATCTCTGTATCCTTGTGGCCGGTCACCCTGGTAAAATAGCCAACCTTTGCAGGCCTCACCAGGACCCTTGCCTTTTCCTGCTCAAGGGCCTTGACCACGTATGTCTTACCCCGGTGGAGGTATATCGCACCAGGATGGGTCTCCCGATAGGCCCTGAAGCCGTCTATGACCCCTATGGTGCTACTATCCACCTCTGAGATTATCCGGAAGGAAGGCCCGGCACCTCTGAGATTCACACGACGATGCATACCTGTCGTATTTGCAAAAAGCCTTGAGCCATCCTCGGCCATGAGTAGTTTGCCACGCCTTTCAAGGGAGCTTGCAAGGCCCTTAATGCCACTTCCATCCAGGAAAACACCGTTTGTATCTATGGGCAGCTCAGAGGCAGCACAGAGAATGTGGCCTTCGGCCACGGCAGGGTTATCTTTGTTGATGACGGCGGCCTCTGGCGGACGGATAAGAAGCTCGCGTGGATTCCGCAGAAAAAACTGGTCCAAGGCATCTTCCTGGGGTAGAAGAATAATCGCTGAATCCTTCATGCTCCTGCCAACCCTTCCTCCCCGTTGCCAGGTTGACATGATTGTACCAGGGTATCCCACCAATATGCACAGGTCCAAGGAGCCGATGTCTATTCCAAGCTCAAGGGCACTTGTGGAAACCACAGCGAGTAATTGTCCAGAAGACATCCTTCCCTCGATCTCCCGCCGTTCCTCTGGCAAAAATCCGGCCCTGTAGACGGCTATCTTGTCAACATACCTACCTGCGCGCTGACTTGTCCACAGGCCTATAAGTTCGGTAAGCTTCCTTGATTGGGTATAAACTATGGTCTTGAGCCCCCTGTGAAGGGCAGCAAGCAAAAGATCGATTGCAACCTGTGCTGCTCCCATGTCTTCAGGGTCTATGAAGAGTATATGCCTTCCGCCCCTGGGGGCCCCGCTCTCATTGACCTCAATGACCTGGCGACCAATCAATTCGGTGGCAAGCTCACCCGGATTTCCGATGGTAGCAGAGCACATCACGAATACCGGATGCGAGCCATAATACCTGCATATCCTCTTTAGTCTCCTGAATACCCATGCCATGTTGGAGCCCATTATTCCCCGGTAGGAATGAACCTCATCCACTACGATATGGGTCAGATTCCTCCACAGGTGACACCACCTGTCATGATAGGCAAGCAGGGATAGGTGGAGCATTTCAGGATTGGTAAGCAACACGTTGGGGGGGCGCTCCCTGATCTTCTTCCTTCTCCATGACGATGTATCTCCATCATATATCTCGGCATCCGGGACGCCATCGTCCAGCCCGGCGACAAACCTTCTGAAGATCTTCAGTTGGTCCTGGGCCAGGGCCTTCAGGGGGAACAGATACAGCGCCCTGCTCTCAGGCCTGTTGAGCACCTGTTCTACTACCGGCACATTGTAGATCAAGGTCTTACCGCTGGCAGTAGGGGTGGCAACTACTACGTCCTTACCTGACTTGATAAGGCCTATTGCCTTGGCCTGATGGCTATAGAGGCGCCTGATACCGTAACGATCAAGTATCCTAGAGATTTCATCGAGAATTGACAGGCCGGAAGAATCATACCTGGAAGGAATCCCTGGCTGGTAGTGATAAAACGTCACCTGTCGCCCAAGCCTCCTTGATCCCTTGAGGGCTGCTATGTATTCAGATATCCTGTCTGAGTTAGCCGAAGCCAATATCTTTCCTGCCCCTCTGTATTGTCCAAAAATACCACATCTGGTCATAGGCAATGCATCTACTTCGTTGTCGGGCACCTGAAGTACAAAGTGAGGGCCTGTGAGCCTTACGCCTCATATCAGCATACCCATATAACTCCGTACGGATCAGGAGCTTTTCACAATTTTTAACAATGAACCTGACGATCGGTTACAAGATACCAGTGTCAACCAGGGCTGTACCAGCCCACTGTCTGATTAGCGCATGGAAATGCCATGAACAGCATCGGATCAGGATCTTACATCCTTTCCGTTCACAGTGGTACCTGTTCAATCAACTAGGCCTCCACGCGGCCCGTATTTTAAATCTTAGGCCACAACCCAGGGCTTGAGAATACGGCCCGAGGAAGGATGTACCTTTATAATAAATTTTACCGGAGAATGTAGCCCAAAACGGGTTGCATTTTCATGCGTGGGATATGGCTCAGGATGTAGAGCCACATAGTTAAAAAATCTGTACTATTAAAAAATTTTTATAAAGTTTTAAATTTTTTTAACCAACATGCCCCCATACAGACCGTCAAACCCATTTGATGCAAGGTGGATAGTGGCAATAAAATCCAACAATCTGCAAAAGGTACAGATCGCTGCAACAAAAAACCCGTAACACATGTTACGGGCCAAGTGGGAGAAAAAAATATCTTTATAAAGTTACCGTGAAAACGCACCCTCCATAAGGGCTATATTTTCATGCCTGGGGTCCACCTCAACCTGTGCGGGAGGTATGAAAGATTTTATAGGCTTCTTTCTTCTCTTTCGATCTCTTTCAGACACTTTTTATAATACTTCAGGCATTTTTTCAAAAAACGCCTCTGGCCTCTCCTGGTTGAAAGGTCCTCCCTCTTTACGGGTGCATCCCAGCAGGCCAGAACTATGAGCCTGACCGGCATATTCATATCCATCAGGCACCTGATTTTACTCTCATAATAATCCTTGTGTGCCTGACACTGAACCTTTCTGTTACTGGTTACATGGGACAATGGCAATCGTCTTGATCGGACTGAAGATATCATTTTCTCTCACCTTTTTTCATTTTATCCAAGGATACGCTCAAGTTCCGGGCCATGTTGCCTAAACTTGGGAGTGTCTTCATGGTTAGAGCAAGGCAGACACAGGATTTAGATAAATTTTAAGCAAAATTCCTGCCACAAGACCATGGCCCATGACCTTCCAGATAAGACGACTTGCATCCATCCCGCATGGCTTGCACACCCTCGTAGCCACGGGGCTCAACGCCTTAAGGATTTTCTCCAAGATGCCGATAAGCTATCCATGGGAAGGGGACGGGCCATAAATACGGTGCGTACAAAATACAACCATACCTCTACGGTAGATCTATCCGCGGAACGGCGCCGCAGGGAGATCATAAAGCGGCTGGATACGATCCCGCCGCTCCCGGCCGCAGCCCATGAAGTCCTTTCAATAGTTGCGGGTGATCCGAAGGACACCGGAAGGCTTGAACAGACGATAAGGCATGATCCTGCCCTTTCATCACAGATCCTGCGCGTGGCCAATTGTGCCGCATATTATCCCCAGACACCCATAGACACAATCCACCGGGCAGTGGTGTTCCTTGGATTTTCCGAGGTGAGGAATATCGCCCTGAGCCTAAGTATCTCCAGTGTGTTCAAGGAAAGACCTCGTTTATCCGGCTTTAGGACTCAAGATTTCTGGACCCATTCCATTGCAACCGCAATGATATCGCGGATACTGGCCATAGAGCTGGATAGAGAGGAACCTGAAATCTATTTCACTGCCGGTCTCCTTCACGACTTGGGACGGATAGCCATGTACACCTGCTTTCCTGATGAATGGGGATCTATCGTTGAATATGCACAGCAAAATAGATGCTCACTGCTCGCGGCAGAAAAAAGATTCGGCCTTCAACATAACCTGATAGGCGCATGGCTTGCCAGAAACTGGGAACTTCCCAAGATTTATCAAAAGACCATTGCCACCCACCACCTGAGACTCTCACATCCCAAGATAGGCGAGCAGGGGCTATTGATCCAACTGGCGGACCAGATATGCCATCATGTGGGAATGGGACTGATGTCTCCTCCAGCGGTAAATCGAAGGGCGCTTGCCAATGCAGTGGGCCTGGGGCAGGATACGCTGGAAATACTCGAGAAACAACTGGATCAGATCGAGGAACTGGCCTCATCTATTATAGACATACTGCACTAAGGGCAATCCACTAATGCGCATTCCTGGATCAAGCGTTTGCCCGTCTGCCGCCGCTGCCCCGGGTAGCCTGCGGCAAAACGGAATCAGTAAAACCGCAAATCCTTGCGGCTTCACCCCCCAAAGAGACGATTAGGAGGAAACAGTACCTACCAGAGGCCTTGTAACTGTGCACGCATTGCTACAACATAAGGGCTGACAATGCGCCACCTACCAAAACCACCCAGAGGATATCCACCTTGAGACGGAGGGCGATGAAGGCACCAACACAAAGGACAGCGGCAACCCACGACCACTGGGCTGCCGCACCAAAACGTATGGTTACCGCAAGAAGAAGGCCTACGAAGGAGCTGAGTATCCCTCTCATTGCCATCTTGAACCAGGAAGACCTCTTGAGCCGATCGAAATAGGGCACTACCAACAAAAGAACCAGGAAGGAAGGGGTAAAGATAGAAACCGCCCCTATGACCGCCCCTACGAAACCATACAACAAAAAACCCACAAAGGCAGCGGTAATAACTATGGGACCTGGAGTTACCTGTCCCAGGGCAATGCCATCCATCAATGACTTGGCATCCATGAGATGCCTCGCCTCCACGACCTCATGGAACATCAAGGGCAGGGAGGCATATCCACCACCGAAGGCGAAAAGATCGATCTTCAACATCATAATCGCCAGATGAAAAAACGACCTGTTTATAAAAAAAAGCGCCGATACGCCCAACATCACTACAAAGGCGCACAGGAAGGCGAACCGCATCAGATCCTTAAGGCTATTGTTACCAGGATCATGGCTGGCATTATCCATGCCACCAGGATTGGCAAATTCCTGGCGGAACAAAACCAGACCTGCCAAGCCCGACGCTATGATGGCCAGAACAGGGCTTCCCCTTGCCACCAAAAACGAAGCGGATGCAACCACCAGGACCAGGTCCTTCCATGACAATATGGTCTTTTTACCAAAGCCAACAGTAGCATTTGCCACCATGGCGACAACGATAATCTGCAGCCCCCTGAACAGGGCCATGACATGGGGTAGGCCATGGGCCCTTTGGTAGGCCATGGACAAAAAAACCATTAAAAAAAAGGCTGGCAGGCTGAATCCAACGTATGCCGCAAGTGCCCCCCTAGCCCCTCCAGCCCTGAGCCCTGCGTACGCCGCGGCCTGCATGGCCGTGGCACCTGGGATAGATTGAACCAGGGCCACACCTTCACGAAAAGACTCTTCCCTTACCCATCTGTATCTTTTTACCACCAGATCTCTTATATAGGCTACCATTGCAGGCCCACCAAACGCAGTGAGCCCCAGCCTTAGAAAGGCAAAGAAGATCTTCAGTGCAGGGATACGCTCTTCCACAGCTCCCTCACCTGCCTCACCATCTCGATATCCTTCTCTATCTCCCTTCCCCTGACGGTAAGATAGCCGCCTATGAGCATGGCATCTGCCCCTGCCCAGAAGGCCATGGCCTGGAAATCCCCCAGCCTGCTCTCCCTGCCCCCTGCTATCCTGAGTGCCTTTTCAGGAAGTATCAGCCTGAAGATGGCAATAGTCCTCAAGATATCCGTCATTTTCAGTGGTGCAGCTCCTGCAAGAGGGGTCCCCTCTATGGGAACCAACAGATTAACAGGGACCGAATCCACATCCAGTTCGGCCAAGGTGCAAGCCATGGAAATCCTGTCCTCCTCCGTTTCCCCAAGTCCTATGATACCACCGGAGCACACCTCAAGACCAACCTCCTTTGCTGCCCTTATCGTATCGATCCTTTCCTGGAACGAATGGGTACTAACCACGTGGGGGAAAAAACGACTGGACGTCTCAAGGTTGTGATGATAACGACTCATACCGGCGTCCTTCAGACAGCTTAAAGACCTGCCGTCCAGTATCCCCAGGGAACAACACACCTTGATATCAACACGTGACCTTATTGCATGAATGGTCTCTGCTACATGCCTGACCTCGTCGCTGTTCATGCCACGGCCGCTGGTTACCAAGCTGAATCGCTCTGCCCCTGCGTTTCTAGCCCTTTCGGCCTCCCTGACCGCCTCATCGGAGGATCTGAGGGAATAGGCGGCTATGCTGGTATTGTAACGGGCAGACTGTGCGCAAAAGGCACAATCCTCGGTACAACGGCCTGAGCGTGCATTCATTATAGTACACAGGGAAAACCTGCTCCCCCTGTATTTGAGTTTTGTCTTAAGGGCCTTTTCCATCAACCAGGGAAGGGGCATGGAGGCCAGTTGGCTTATATCGTTGCCATTCATCTTCATAGTATTTTCCGGATATCGATATTTTATAGATGTACGGAGTAGAAACTATTCCTGCGCATGCAACTCTTCAATCATCCAGGGAGACCAAGCGGACCTAAAGCCCTAGGCCCTCAAAGGTGGCGTTGCACCGGGAAAGGATATCGTTTATCTGATCAACAGTAACACAAAGCGGAAGAAACAGGTAGATCACGTCCCCGAGGGGCCTTAGTATCAGGCCATGTTTCAGCCCCTCAAGATATACCTGAAACCCCCTTCTTTCCCTCGGTGGAAATGGTTTCTTACTGTCCTTATCCGCCACCAGTTCCAGGGATGCCACCATGCCTACGCCCCTTATATCACCCACGGTATCGAACCTTGCCAGGCCCCTGATTCCACTCTGGAGTACATCCACCTTTTGCGACAATTCCTCAAGGGTTTTTTCTTCTTCAAATACACGTAAGGAACCAAGGGCTGCTGCCACGGCCAACGGATTTGCCGTGAACGTATGGCCATGAAAAAAGGTCTTGCCCTCATTGTAGTCACCATAGAAGGCGCTAAAGACATCCTCGGTGGTCATCGTTGCCGACATGGGCAGATAACCGCCGGTAAGCCCCTTGGAGATGCACAGGAAGTCCGGGCAGATCCCGGCGTGTTCGAGGGCAAACATCCTCCCGGTCCGACCGAAGCCAGTGGCCACCTCGTCAAGTATCAGGTGAACCCCGTAACGTCTGCAAAGCCTTGCAACCTCCTGTAGGTATTCCACCGGATAAACGATCATCCCACCTGCCCCCATTAAAAGGGGTTCAAGGATCAGCGCGGCAATGTCCTCTGCCCTTCCCTCCAGAAGCCTTCTCAGGGGCTCCAGACACTCTATGGCGCATCCGGAGGCCCTTGGGGTACCGCAAGAATCACATGCAGGTGATGCCGTCTCGATCCCGCATGGGCAATGATAGCAATAGGGGGTGGGGATAGTAAAGGAATCGAATGTCAACCTGTCGAAGGGACCCTTGAAAGCCGGCACCCCACCAAGGCTCATTGTACCGATGGTATCGCCGTGATAACCCCTTTCTAGTGCGATGAAACGATCCTTGCTCTTGTGACCGGTCTGTTTCCAGTATTGTACAGACATCTTGATGGCCACCTCGCACGCTGTAGAACCGTCATCCGAGTAAAAGACCCTGGTCAATGGCTCTGGCGTAATGGAAGCCAACCTTTCCGCCAGACGGATGGCCCCCTCATGCGTAGTCCCTGCAAAATGAATCTGTTCAAGCCTGTCCAGTTGCCCTTTGACATACGACTTTATGGTTGGATGGTTGTGGCCATGGAGGATACACCACCAGGAAGAAATGGTATCATAATACCGCTTTCCCTTGGCATCAAATAGATACACCCCATCGGCATGATCTACGAGCAGAAGATCCCTGTCCTCATAGTCCTTCATCTGGGTATAGGGATGCCACAAAAATTTCATATCCACGTCTAAAAGTCTTTCGGTTTCCATTTTTGTTGATATATCTCCTTATCTCCGCATCAAGATGAACGTCCCGCCCTTGAAAAACTTCCTTGGCAGCGTGCCCCCGGGTCTTGTGCCACCTGTGCAAGCGATCAGGGCAACTTAAAAACTTTTCCATTACCCAGGCAAGATGGATCTCCCATCAAACACGAATGTATTTAGATCCGGGATCACCTGCCTGAAGATATCCACTGTTTCGGGATGACACGTAAAAAACAAAATCTGGTGCTGTCGCGCTACTTCCAGTATGGTCTCTGCCGTGCGCCTGGCCCTCGACGGATCGAAGTTTACCAGGATATCATCCATTATAATCGGAAGCCTTTCACCGTTTACGATATAGTTGGTCACGTATCCGAATCTCAATGACAGGTATAACTGTTCTGCCGTTCCCCTGCTAAGCTCCTGAGGCCTCTTACGCCTTGCATTTTCCGATACTACTTCAATGCTATCCCCACCGATAGGGGTCACTATTGTGACATATCTCCCCCCGGTGATTCTCCTGAAAAAACGACTGGCATCCCTGATAACCTTTGGCTGTTTATCCCTCTCTATTCGCCTTCTGGTCTGTACAATGAGCTCGAGAGCAATGGAATAGCGACACCAATCCCTGGCAAGCCGTCTTATCTCCTCTTTCAGAGATTCCATCGAGGAGCCCAGGATGGAAATTTCCCTGGAAGAGGCAAGCTCGTTCATGCGGGCCTTAAGATCCGCCCTTTCCTGAATCAATCGATCGAGATCACCTGTAATCTCATCAAGACCTCTTTCCACATCATCAAGCGCCTCTTCCACTTTCTGTCTGTTGAGCCCCTCTAGGGCCTTCGTAAATCCCTGGATATCACTATGACCAGTCACCCTAAGGATATTGACCTCAAGGGCCGACCTTTGTCTGTGTATCTCCCGAGCCTCGTTAAAGCGATGTGCAAGCTTCCTGAATTCTTCCTCGTCTTCAGCCCCTCCTGACAAAAAAAGCACTTCCATCTCCTTGTGCAGGGAGATCCTTTTTTCCTTGAGGTTTTCAAGTTCCTTTTCACATGCCTCGATCTGCTTGTTCAGGCTGAGCATCCTGGCTCGACCTACCTTGGCCTCTCCAAGTGCCTTGTCCATTTCCTCAAGGATGGCAGGGACACGATTTCTCCCGGGAAATCTCCTGCCGGTCCTCTCAATAAGCTCTCTGGCATCGTGCAAAAAGGCCATTATAAATTCTTCATCTCTGGAGATCCTTCGTTCCGTTTCATCGATCCTTTCCTGCTTGATCAGAACATCCTTGAAGATTCCCATGAGATCAAGCGCGGTATCAGGTAACAAGTCCTGTGACAGGCCCTGCCCCTTGAGCCACTGCCTCCATCTCGAGATGGTTCGTGCTTCCCTGTCCCTTGCCCTTTTTAGACGAGCCCTCGCCTCCTGCACCCTGCTGAACAGGGCCTGGCGCCTCTGTCTCCTGGCAAGACATTCGGCCTCCAGTTCCTGTCTTTCAAGGATTTCTGACCTGAGCAGGCTTGCCCCTTCAAGAAGTTGCCTAACCTTTTCGGGTAATCTTTCCAGGTTACTATCAACGGAGAATGATTGCGCAAAGACCGCGTTTATCAACCCGATATGCTCGCGCAACCCATCCATAAGGGACAAAAGGTCCCTTTTGAGTTCATCCCTTTGCCTCAACAGTTCCCGGGCCGACTCCACCCTTGAGAATATGGCCTCCATGGCCCCTGGGGCAAGGCCTTCCATCAGCCCGGCCTTGCGCAGCCAGACGTTCCAGCGTTCCTCTACGCGGGCAAGGGCCTTTCTTGCCCCTTCCCTCTTGTTACGAATAGCAACGATCCTTTGCTCAAACATGTCGTGCTCCCGCTCATGGTCCAAAAGCACCTCTTCCTTGGATTTGATTCTGCCAGCAAGCTCTTGGGCACTTGACACCCGCACCTCTAGTCCTGCTATTCCCTCAGGGGTCAAGGGAAGTGCCGCTTCGATCCTGGTCGCCAGGTCCACGATGGCACCTTCAACGCGGTCCCTCTGCCCCTGGTTTTTCTTGATCTCCTCCTGTAAGGAGGATATCTCTGTCCTTATCTCCTCCATGGAACCTCTGACCTCATGGGCCTTTTCCAACTCCCTTTTGCCGATATGGAAAAAGCCCCACGCCACAAGGGCCGCCACCAGCCCTGAAAACGCCTCCGTCCTCAGATCGGGCAGGAAACAGATGGCAGCAACGGCCAGCAAAAACAAAAACATGGAGGTCAACCCACCCCATTTAAAAAATGGCGCCAGATTCCGTGCAAGGACCATTGAAAGTGCATCCGCCTCCCTTTGCCTGCCCATAATTCTATCTTCAAGGAACGCCCTTTCCCTTGAAAGGCCGGAAAGCTCTTCGTTGAGGGCCTTGAGCCTGGAAACCGTCTCCTTGAATTCTTCGACCGATCTGCATTTCCCAGGAAGGCCTATCCTGGCTTCCAATAAAGCAATTTCCTCTTTTAGGGTCCCTATGGCAGTCTTGATCCTATCATCCGTGGTCACCGCATCATCAAGCTCACGGGTGAGGGCGGTCAATGCCTCCCTTTTTTCATCGAGTTCACGGGAAAATCTATCGGCTACCTGCCTTGCCGAAAGGGAACTATCGAATGATCTCAGGGAATTTTCGTCCCAGTCTTCGTTAATTTCCCTCAAGGACTCAAGAAGCCTCGACTGGACGTCATCCAGTATCTTTCGCCTCTCGGGAATCTTTCTGACCAGGAACTCCAGGTGCTCTCTGCCGGCCTCGACTTGATCAATACGGGTGAGATCCCATTGCGAATCCACAGGAGACGATCGGACAAGCCTTGCCAGGATCTCTTTTTCTTCGACACGGGCCTGCTTGTACATGGCACGCATCTCATCCAGCCGATTCCCGGAATTGGACACGGCCAACCTCTCATCATCCAGACGTCTTTTCATCTGCATGATGGTATCACGTGTAAGTATCGACCGGTCCAGGCGGCTTACCCTTTCTACGGTCCAATCAGGACCGATCATGTGAAGAAGCGCCTTCATTTCACCCTTCAGGCCATGGAGTTTGCTCTTCAATTCAGGAAGCTCCCCTTCTACCTGCCTGAATTCTGCAAGACGGTAGATCAACGCCTTTAAGGGCGATTCCAACCCGATGAGATCCTGATCTATGACTATGTTTTCAACCTCCCCCTTCAAGGCCTCCAGATTGAGCAAGAGCCTTGCCTCCTGGTCCTTGACCCCCGAAAGTCTCTGTTCGAGCACCTCGAGCCTGTGGATCGCATCTTCAGGGAACTCCTTTGGAACCGGGGCCATCTCCTTGAGCCTTGCCTCCAGACCTCTTATTTTCTTGAAATCCTCCCATATCTCCATGTATGAACGGAACGTTGCCCGCTTGGTCCTTAGCAAGTCCTGCCTTTTTTTGAAGTCCCTGATCTTTCGATCCAGTTCCTGCTGTTTCGAAAAGAGCCTTTCAAATAGATCGAATGCATCCCTTGCCGTTTTGAGTTTTTTCCTGAGGGATTCAAACTCGGAAAGTTTACGGTTCAAGGCGGCCACCCTTCCCCTTGGCCTGAATATGCCTTGGCGGGAACCGACAAGATCCTTCTCCACCCTTGGAAGCCTCATGAGTGATGCCCCTAGGCTGGCCCCATAAATGGCCCCCTTGACCGCATCGTTGTTCAGGCTTTCAAAGCCTTGAAGCTCACTGAGGCTGAAGGCAAATATACTCCTGAAAAGCTCCTTCGATGTACTACCTAGAAGTGACTGTAGCTCGACCGCCCCACCCCTTCTCCCATCAGGAAGGTAAACGGTTATCCGCCCTCCCCTGGGGCCCTTCTTGCGTTCGATTTCGACGGTCCCTAGACCTTCGAACCTGAGGGTAAGGCGTCCGCCAGGATTACCCCCTGCCAGTGGTGGATAGGACAGTTCCTTGGTTCGCTGATCAGGGAACCCAAACAACATCTGGATGATAAAGGCCACCAGGGTTGACTTTCCTGCCTCGTTATGCCCCAAAAAGACCGTCAGTCCTCCAGGAAGCTGTCCTATCTTGAGGTCGTGAAAAAGGCCAAAACCATCTATGTGAAGGCCTGAAATCCTCATCTTCTACTGCGCGTTTTTTTTGATTGAAATCATGATTGGACCGAATAATCGTGTCGAAGAGGATGTAGTTGACATATATAGCCGATTTACGAATCCAGCATATCGACCAACATAAGTTTTGCCTCCTCAAGCAGGGTCAGTAATTCCCCCTCGTCCAAGGGGCCTACGGCCTTCAGGATCCTCCGATTACTGAAAAGTTCCTGCACTGCCTTTGTCAGGGGATGGCCTTCCCCCCTGCCATCGGTTTTCCATTCATGGGCTATTTGAAGGAGCTGGCCTACGAAATCGTCGCTTTTCATCCTGGCAACGAGGTCGAGCTCTGGAAGGCATCTGGACTCCAGTGTTTGCAACCATAGCGGTGGCTCGGCATCATCGAAGCCCTCCCTTATACCGGCTTCGAGTCCCTCCAGTGTCCCTGCCCTGTTGAGTTCGTTGAACAAGAAACTTCTGCCTGTCATAAAAAACCTGGCCACGATGCCCTGTCCAGGTGCATTGTCCCTTAGGTCCTGAATCCTCTGAACGACTGCCCCTTCCAGGCCGTCCATGGTAGAGATATCCGAGATATCCAGTTCCTCTGAAAACCAGCGGATACCACACAATTCGTGGAAATCCATGCCATCTACATGTCCATCCGTGACCCGGACCAAGTAACATCCCCTTGGTCCTTGTTCCCGGAATGTACGTCCCTGAATATTGCCCGGGTATACCACATAAGGGCGTTCCGAGAGGATTTGTCTCGTATGGACATGACCAAGAGCCCAGTAATCGATCCGGGATGAGAGGAGATCCCTCAAGTTACATGGGGCATACGGTTCATGACCAGTATGTGAACCCACGTTGCAGTGCAACAGGCCAATGTTGAAGGATCTATCACCGGGTGGATTGAACATCTTGGCAAGGTTTCTTTTTTCCTGACGGTGGGGAAAGCTCATACCGGTGATTGTGGCCAATGGTCCGCCAGGACCGGAAAAGACCACGGTCTCAGGGGCCTTGCTTGAGAAGAAATAAACATTTTCAGGCCATGTTATGGCACTCAATCCGGTATCTGCAGGATCATGGTTACCATGAACGACATAGGCCTTTATCCCTTGTTCCTTCAGACGGGCCATGCCTTCCCTGAAGGCCAATTGTGCCCGTATACTTCTGTCGAGGCTGTCATATATATCACCGGCCACCAATATAAAATCGACTTCATTGTCCAGGGCAAGCCTTATGAGGGCATCGAATGCATCGAAGGTTGCCTGCCTGAGGGTGTCGGCAAGCCCGGGAGAGTCTATTACCAGTCCCTTGAACGGACTATCAAGGTGAAGATCGGCAGCGTGTATAAAGGAAAAAGAAGACATATCTACAGGCTCAAATTTTTACCTGGATCATGTGTATGCGGTCATAGGAAACGCATCTACTGCAGGGCAGTAGACCCCTTACCCCTGGGACCTGTATTTCTGACAAATGTGTAGCAGATCCGTACTTGCATTTTTTCAACCCTGGAACCTATAATACAATATCTTTTGGGAATTATAATGACGCCATTTAAAACTAGGTATAGAACAACATAGACAAACTTGAACAAGTGGTAGAAGGTAACTCCTTCCCTACAAAATATAATTTTTTACAGAAACCATGTAATCATTTTCATCCACAGGGATGGCATGGATCCACATCATGAACCTCCGGGTCGGGAAGCAGATTTACCAAACCAATCAAAAGCACGCCATCATTTAGACCGTCATTTTCCTCTTCCAGAAGGGCCACATGGCTGTCTACTGGTAGGTCTTGCGACCGGTAACCACGCGTGAGGCCACTGAGGAATACACACGAAGGAGATGCAATATGGGTAGGTTGCTCAGAATTATCACGGTGCTTGTGGCTGTCATAATCGTAGTTATCGTTGGCCTTGCCACCTTCATCCATTTTTACCTCACGGAAGACCGGCTCAAGGCACTCATCATCCCCCCTGCAGAAAGAACTCTTGGCCGCAAGATAGACGTTGGAAACATCAAAGCAGGTTTGTTTAGTGGCATTGTAGTGAGGGATGTAATCATAAAGGAGGCGGACGGCAAGGCAGATTTCGCACGCCTTAGGACCTTTGTATTAAGATATAGCCTTCTGCCCCTTCTCCACAAGAACCTGGAGGTAAATACAATCGTAATCGATTCCCCCTTTGTGCGGCTGATCCGGGAAAAGGATGGACATTTCAACTATGAGACCCTGAAATTTCTTTCCAGGTCTCCACGGCCTGGGACCAGGGTACAAAGGCCCGCAAGGCCCTCTAGTCCGCCGGCTGCCGAGGCACTCCCATTGTTCCTCACCGTAGACAGGATCCACGTCAAGGATGCCAAGGTCGAACTACTCGACAAGAGCGGGGAAATACCCAAAACCGAGGCCAAGGCCGACATGAAGCTGTCATTGAAGATTGGACGGGATATTTCATCGATGAAATATGACGGCGAACTCATATTCTCAGTCACATCGAAATATGGCAACTTGAACCCATTGATCTCAGGAAACAGCAAATTTAATCAACAGGTAGTGGATTTTTCCGTAGACCTATTGACCGATGGACAACGGGTAAGCCTGACGGGACAGGCACGCAACTATCTGAAGGCGCCAAACATAAAGCTGGATATAACCAGTGACGAAATAGACCTCGACAGGCTATTAGCAACAGCCGCAAGCCTTCCCAGCGCCAAAGGGAAAAAGACAGTTGCCAGGTCAACGCAGGGCAGGGAGGGATCAACATCGACGGATACAGGAATGGCAAACCCGATCCAGGTCAACGGCAATCTTGCTTTTAGAAAGATACTGTATTCCGGGATCGAAATAAAGAATCTCAAGGGCACTTACCAGTTCAAGGATCAACGGCTCGTCATCAGAGACATCTCAACCCAGGTTGCTGACGGCACTATCAACAGCACGCTTACAATCGACCTCAACAAAGCCGAACCAGGCTATCAGGGAAACCTGCTCATCAAAGGGGTCAACCTTGGGAAAATCGTCTCGGACCTTTCCACTACCAGAAGGCTCGGAAGAATATCGGCCATTGCCGGGCTGAATCTGACCTTTTCCGGTGCGGGTTCAACCTGGCCGGTCATGCGCGAGACCTTGTCCGCCATAGGCAACTATCACTTGAAGGATGTCGAAATAGGAGAAACCCCTATCACAAGGGCTATTTCGCTTCTTCTTGGCCTGAAAGAGCTTGGCATCCTCCGGTTTGACACAATAGATGGAAACCTGAAAATCCACCGGGGAGACGTGCTTGTCAAGGCCAAAATGAGCGGAAACGACGTCTCCGCCAGCGCGGACGGGAAGGTAGGACTTGATGGCAGACTCGACATGCCCTTGACCATAACGCTTGGCCCCAAACTCACCAAAAAGTTGAAATCAAGGGCATCGATCACAAGGTACCTGATGACTGAAAACGGGCAGGCCGTCGTCTCGTTGAGACTGGCAGGGACTATTTCCAAACCGGCCCCACGACTGAACACGGCAGCGATCAAGGAAAAGGCAGAAAAGGAGATAAGGCAAAGGGCCTTCCAGGCTTTGGAGAAGGTGCTCGATAAAAAATCCAGCCAAAAGGGCCAATCCAGCAATGATACTGGCAACGAGCGTATGCCAGCGGGAAAACTCCTGAAGGGATTATTTGGTCGATAGACCTATAGCTTACTATTGCAAGTTTCGATCACTGCCCTTGCCCACTATAGCCACCTTTTCTTGTTGTCATGGGGAGCGATGCCATAAAAAGAATCTGGAAAAACATCTATGAATGGACCTGGAGAACCACCCCGCCACAAGGGGAAAAAGGGCTGGGGAACCTTCTGCGCATAATAAGCAGGCTCTTGTTCATCCTGGCAAGGGAATTCGAAAAAGATGCCATAACCCTGCGAGCCAGTGCCCTTACCTACACCATCGTACTGTCATTGGTACCTGTCCTGGCCCTGGGGACCGCGGTCCTCAAAGGGCTTGGGGCCGGCGACCAGATGAAAGAGGCGGTTTACCGGTTCATAGACCAGTTTGAAACTGGACAGGGTCCCGCGGGGACAGGCATGGGCCTGCCGCCTCTATCGAGACACGGGTCGTCCGAGTCAAATGCCACGACCCCCTCTTTCACCTTCCCTGGAAATGCGACCGCCCAGGCAGGGCTCTCAATGCACCTACGCACCGCTGTAGATAAAATATTTGATTACGTGGATCGTACCAACTTCGCCACCCTTGGTGTACTGGGTATCCTGGGGGTGGTGTTCACTGTAATCTCCCTCTTAAGTAATATCGAACACGCCATGAACGTGATATGGCAAACCAGGAAGGGGCGTTCCATTGGACGAAAGATAATGGACTACCTGGCCCTCATGATCCTTCTGCCCCTTTCTGTAAATGTGGGTCTTGGGGCAATGGCAGCACTCCAAAGCCCTTCCCTGCTCATGCATCTGGAGAACTGGTTCCACATGGCTTGGCTTGGCCCTTTACTTCTCCAGATGTTTCCCGCTGCCTTGGTCGTAACCACCTTCGTACTTCTTTATCGCTTCCTGCCAAACACGAAGGTCAACCTGATACCTGCACTGGTTGGGGGTATATTTGGCGGCATACTATGGATACTGGTCCAGGCACTCTACATAAAATTACAGATTGGAGTGGCCCGTTACAATGCCATTTACGGTTCCTTTGCCACGGTTCCCCTGTTCCTTGTCTGGATCTATACCGGGTGGCTGGTCTTTTTGAGTGGCGCAGAACTTTCCTACGCTGTCCAGGTATGGCGGAGATATTTCCCAGGACAAGAACAGACATATCAGCTCTATTGTCTCCGGCTTGCCTACGATATCCTTATTGAAATATTCAAAGACTTCCATAAGGGCAAGACAACGGACTACGATACCCTCGTTCAGCGCCTTGCCAGCAGCGACATGGAGATCCGAAAGGTTGCCGATAGATTGAAAAAGGCCGCCCTCGTAAGAGAAATCACGGAGGATGGATCCTTGCAGCTATTGCCAACAAGGCCACCAGAGACGATAAGGCCTGACAAGGTATTTGACTCCATCTGTGGAAGAACTGTACAGGGAACACAGGGTGGCAAACTTGCCAGGATGGCGGCGGATGCGGCCAGAAGGGCACTGGGGAAGGAAACCTTGGCCGGGATATTTCGGATTGCAGAAGTGGAGCTTGCACCTGAAGAAAAAGGGAGCAAGGATGGACCGTGAAAGGCCAGAAAGGCTGGGGCTGAAGGAATTGGTGGCCATGGGTATAGGGGGCATGGTTGGCGGTGGGATCTTCTCGGTTCTTGGACTTTCGGTGGGCCTTGCAGGCCACAGTGCCCCGATGGCCTTTGCCATAGGAGGGGTGATCGCGCTGCTCACCGGCCTGTCTTATGCCAGGCTTGGCCTGACCTTTCGTTCGGACGGAGGAAGTTTTACATATCTCGAGTATGCCTTCAGGCAAAAAAATATCGCGGGCCTGGGGGGCTGGTTGTTGCTCGCCGGCTATCTTGGTACCCTGGCACTGTATGCCTTCACCTTCGGGGTCTACGGAAGCGCCATGCTGGGGGCCCCTGCCCACGGATCACCCGTAGATCATATCCTTGAAAGCGGGATACTAGTGCTCTTTCTTTCGATAAATCTCTACGGTGTAAGGGCTGCAGGGCATACAGAAGACGTAATCGTCATGGTTAAGGTGATAATACTTTCCCTCTTTGCCACATCCGGCCTTTTTTTCATCAGGCCAGACCTGCTCTTGCCTGTCTTCGACAAGGGAGCCGCAGGCCTATTCATGGGAGCAGCATTGATATTCGTTGCCTACGAGGGCTTTGAGCTAATACCCAATGCGGTAAAGGAAACCTCGAACCCTGAAAGGAATCTCCCCAAGGGCATCCTCATATCTATACTAGTTACTACAATGATCTATATCCTGGTTTCCCTTGTTGCCGTAGGGAACCTGGCACCAGAGGAGATAAACAGATACAAGGAATACGCCTTGGCAGCCGCGGCAAGGCCCTTCCTGGGCCATGCCGGATTTCTGCTGATAGGACTTGGAGCGCTTCTATCCACGGCATCCGCCATCAACGCCACTATGTTCGGGACTGCACGGCTTGGCAAGGTCATGGCCCAGGAGGAGGAATTGCCAAAGGTCTTCTCCCACCGAGAACGCACACGCGACATTCCATGGGTAAGTCTTTGTATAATCACAGTGGTAACCCTTGTCTTTGTCAACCTGGGTAACCTTACCATGATATCCTCCTTTTCCAGTGCGACGTTCCTCTTGATCTTCGCCAGTATCAATCTTGCGGCATTAAGGCTAAGGGGAAAAATCGGCATCCCGTGGCAGGCACCGCTGGCAGGCCTTATATTCAGCCTAGCTTCATGGTTAGTGCTCGCTGTCTACCTGTGGCAGCACAACCGGCACAGCCTTTTTTCCATTGCCTTTTCCTATGGGGTAATCGGGGTGGCAGAATTCCTTTTCAGCAAGAGAAGGCTGTTCTAGACTTCCATACACCCGCACCTCGCCCATCCCGGCACCCGGAGATACCAGCCCATGAACAAAAATCCTGCCTTTGTAACAAAAGGGGCTCAACCACCCCTGGGGCAGATAAAAAAACGCCTGACTCGACACATGCCCTTGGCCCTATTCGTTATGATACTTGAATGAAAGGCTTACCCTGGCCCTATAGGCCACCACCTTTCCCTCCTCGAGCTTCATATCGAGCTTGGTGATCTCGGCGACCCTCAGGTCCTTCAAGGTCTTGCTGGCCGTCTCTACCGCGTTCTTGGCTGCATCTTCCCAGGATTCCGTACTGGTTCCTACGAGTTCAATAAACTTGTACACGCTGCTGGACATAATACCTCTCCTTAGTTGGTTGTGCCCGCCCTCTGGCAACATATGGGCTAGGCTCGACAATAAAATGATCTTCTTATAGAAGATGGTTATTCGTCCCAGGCAGGTCAAGAAACCCTGGAGTTTCATGACACATATAGGCAATTACGCGGCAGACCATAATTCGCAGGCCTGCACGGCATACCTTGACATACTGAACCTGCTGCAAGTAGACTTTTTTACAAGGGTATATAATTAAAACCTTCATGCGGCCCATACCGTTGGGGCCGCATCCCAAGGGCAGGGTATATTTTCACGGTAAATTTTCATGCAACCCGCACACCTGCTCCTCACGTGAAGGCACGATGCCCTGGAAGGGATATATTCTCACGGCAATTCCAGGTGCAAGGTGGGTGTCTTCAACACGGCACCTAGACAGCCTCGAAATGGATGGAGGGAAAACCCATGATCGGCGTACGACTTTTTCGTCTTTGCTATTGTGTTATCTTGGTCTCTTTCCTCCTGATAGCTGGCAGGGTACAGGCCAATATATTTCATACGGTTTGCAGCAATCAGGAAGGATACGTAGCGGTTGAAATCCTAGATAGGGACCTGATGCACATCCGTTACGGTACTGGAAGAGGGAATTCGGATATCGAGGTATCACCTATGATCTACAAGAAGGATTACACGGGCACCCGGGTTGAAACCGTGGCCGATACGGGGTCGATAGCCAGGTACAGAACCGATGAATTCGAGATATCCATAGACAGAAATAGCTTGGGCATCGTTGTCAGAAAACGTCCATCGAATGAAATACTTGCAATGTTCAACCCCAAGAGCCTAGGAAAAAACAACAAGGTCCTCGAGGTATCCATGCACAACGACGAACATTTTTACGGCCTTGGCGAAAAGGTCCGTGGGGCCTACGACAACTCGATAGACTGGCGCGGCATGAAAAGGGAGTTTGGACCATTTGGAAATATCATGGAGCCAGGGCTGGGAGGTGCAAACGCCAATATGGACGTGCCTGTGTTGTTCTCCACCAGGGGATATGCCATCTTCATGGATAATGTATATCGGCATACATGGAACTTCCAGGGAAGCAATCAATGGACGGTCGAGGTGGACGGCGGACCCCTCAGGTTTTACGTAATGACCGGCCCTAATCTGGCTGACCTGATAGATGATTACACCGAATTGACTGGCAGGGCCCCAATCCCGCCCAAGACCATGCTGGGACTGTACATGTCCGAATATGGGTATGACAATTGGAAAGAACTGGATGCCGTCCGTTCGGGGCTTCAAACGGCCCTTGATAATGATCCCTCGAACGACCAGGAGAATTTCCCACTGGATGGGTTCATACTGGACCTTCAATGGTTTGGCGGGGTACCAGCGGTTCCAGGTGTAAGTCATTCCTCCATGGGACGGCTTACCTGGGATAATGCCAGATTCCCGAATGCAAGGGCACATATCAAGGAATTAAAGGAAAGATATGGACTCGGCGTAGTGGTCATAGAGGAGGCCTACGTGGATAAGGATCTGCCCGAGTACAAAGAGCTTGCGGACAGGAATTTCCTGGTCAAGGCCCCCGATGGCAGCCCTTGTTTCATAGACTATAATCCCTGGTGGGGTACCGGTGGCATGATCGACTTTACGAACCCTGAGGCCGGGGCATACTGGTTCGAGCAAAAACACGTCCCCTTGATAGAAGACGGGGTTGAGGCATTCTGGACCGATCTTGGAGAGCCTGAAATGTACAGGTCCGAATGTATATACTACGGCGGTAAAAGACACAAGGACATACACAACATATTCAATCTGCTATGGTCAAAAAGCATTGATGAGGGATACAGACGTCGTTTCCCTGGCAGACGCCACTTCATCCTGAGCCGTTCAGGCACAGCAGGCAGCCAGCGTTATGGTGTTGGTTTCTGGTCTGGAGACGTTGGGGCAAACGAACAGGCACTGGTTGCCCAGCTAGGCACCATGATCAACATAGGCATCTCTGGGATGCCGTATTGGGGCACGGACATAAGCGGTTTCCACGGCGTGGCAAGCGATGCGCTATATACACGATGGTTTCAGTTCGGGGCCTTTACGTCTATCTTCAGACCTCACAAGGAAAATCTGTGTAATTGCAAACCGGATTCACCCGCCATCAGAGGAAACAAGGCCAGCAATTTATATTATACAAGGCTCAGATACACCCTGGCTCCTTATATATATACAGCTGCCAGGCAGGCCTATGAGACAGGCCTGCCCATCATGAGGGGCCTTGTCCTGCACTATGAACATGACCCCAACGTATATAATGAAGGAAGCGAATTCCTGCTCGGACGTGACCTGTTGGTGGCGCCTATCCTGAGGGAAAATCGCACGAATAGGGACGTTTACTTACCCAAAGGTGACAATTGGTATGACTTCTATCGAAATATCGAATTCAACGGCGGCATGAAACTCAAGAATGCAGGCGGAATCTTCCAGACCGGGCCTTCATGCGCACGGCCCATCTGTGCATATACCATTGATCGTGGGGGTACTGTCCACAGGGCGGCATATTCCCAGGGCAAGTTTGATGAACTCCCTCTTTATGTAAGGGCTGGTGCCATCATCCCCATGACCTATACAGACGAAAGAACCATGAACTTCAGCGGCCACCGATCAGGTGATGCCAAGACGCCGCCCTTGATATTGAGGATATATCCGGATTACCCAAGGGGGACGGGTGACTACGTCCTTTATGAGGACGATGGAGTAACCACTGCCTATAAGACCGGGGAATACCGAAAGACACCCATCAAATGTACCGTTGAAAACGGACGTGCCGAAACCACCATTTCAACTGCACAGGGAACATACAATGGGGCTAAATCCCACAAAATCATTCGGCTCGAACTCATCACAGGGAAAGAGCCCAATGGCGTCTATCTGGGAGGTACCCGCCTTGACAAAATCCAGGTTGACGACATGCCACATAGGACAGCCGGCTGGTTCTATAAAAAGGATACCTGCCTGCTCTGTATAGATCTGGGAGACGTCTCGATAGCTAAGGAACACACTGTCAGGGTTAACGGGATTAAACCCTGCAACACCTCGGTTGGTATCAAGGTCCATTACTATGGGACCGGATGGCGCCAGGTCTTCATCCATTACAAAGCCAGGAATCAGTCTGGTCTCTGGAAGACGGTCCCCATGACAACCGAGCTGGTAGGTGGATGCCTAGCGGGATGGCGGATAGATCTGCCTGTAGAGGTAGGACCAGGGATAGATTTTGTATTTACCAACGGCACCAACTGGGACAACAATGGCAAACGGGACTATCACGTGGAAAACATGGGCCAGGTATGGGTAAATGCTGCCTCCCATGATGTCTCCATCACGCCACCTCCCTGCCGTTCCACGGTACCCGTACATTTCAGGTGCTATAATGCATGGACCTCCTGGGGTCAAAACGTCTACGTGGTAGGAAACACACCACGGCTGGGTAATTGGAATACCGAAAAGGCGATTAAATTAACCCCGGTAACCGATCCCTGGCAGGGCATCTGGAAAGGTGAATTGGAAATGGCCCCTGACACCCAGATAGAATGGAAATGCATCATAAAGGATCCCCTGAAATGGCAACCCGGTAAAAACAACCAGGTTACCACTCCCCATACCGGTACCACGACCCCGGTCCATACGAACGGAAGATTCTAGTCCCAAACCCTCAGGGAATCCATGCATCCGAAGCCGCATTCCCGTTCAAACCATCCCAAAAAAACAAAGGTAACAGGCTACACTTGGCACCGAGATAGGACTTTCATACGGTCCTCCAACCACGTCCCGGACATAAACAATACGGCCCTGATAGAGGTACATTCTTGCGTCAAATCATACGTAACAAGGCACCCGGTGATACCACCACAATATTCTAATGAGATCCTCGTGATGGGGCCATTGTAATGATTCTGTAAGTGATGAAGAAATCGCCAGCCAGTCAACCTTCAAATCAACCTTCAAAGGGAGAACGAGCCATGAAGAAATCTTTATTGATAACCTGCACCACGGCCATGTTTATGCTTGTTGCAGTTGCCCGCACACCCGCTGCAACCTATACGCTATATAATGATTTCACAGGCTTTCAAAGTGCCCTTGGAGGTGCTTCATATACCATGGAGGACTTTGAGGGATATAGCGACGGTGACAACCTGAACGGCGTCGAGTTCTTGCCAGGTGTCAAGGTTACATCCAACATGGCAAATGTCGAGGCCTGGCAAAAATCGGGATCGGATACGAATCTGTTCGCCTATGATGCCAGTACGAGACAGGGAGGCAATGCCTATTATCAGATTGATATTTCAAAAGATTACGATGCGGTTTGTTTAGACATCGATGCGTGGCATCCGCAATCCACTGCCGGACAGATGGATGTATTCTTTAAGGACTCTTCATCGACCAATATATCGTTGAGCCAGACGGGAGGAAGCGAGAGTGATCCTGTATTCTTTGGGATCATAGCAAGCCAGCCTATTGAAAGAATTGTCTGGAATGAGCCATTAGAGAATGGGGGCCCTGGAAACGAAGAAACCGCGCTCGACAATATCGTCGTTAGCAACGCCGTGCCCATTCCAGGGGCCGTCTGGTTATTGGCCTCTGGATTGGCAGGCCTTGCAGGGTTCAGCAAAAGATCCAGAAGGGGATAAGGGCGACTTCTTTCCTGTCAAAAGACACGGGAAGCCAGATGCCTATCCGTGATGATCGTGCTTGTGGACGTGGGGATGACGATGTACATCCCCTCCATGGAAATGCCGGTGAACGTGGATCAGGTTGGCCCGCGCCAGCAAATCGTTATTCCCCAGTATCTCATCAGGGCTACCTTGAGCGGCCATGCGGTGGTCTTCACCAAGTACATATATCCTCTGGGCCACTATCTGTGCTACTTCCAGTTCATGGATGGCCAATACCAGGGTCTTACCCCTGTCTGCCAGAGAGAGTAAAAAATCTATTACCCATCCCTGGGTACGTGGGTCGAGGTTCGCCGTTGGTTCATCCATGAGCCAGACCTGCGGGTCAAGGGAAAGCAAGGAAGCCAATGCCACCTTTTTTTTCTCCCCCTCGCTCAACTGGTAGGGGGCACGCTCCTTCAGATGCTGAATACCCAGGGTTTCCAAGGCATCTTCCACCCGTTCCTTTATTTCTCTCTCAGGAAGCCCAAGCTGCAAAGGCGCAAAGGCAACCTCATTCCACACAGTTGGGGAAAAAAGCTGGACATCCGGGTCCTGGAAGAGCAATCCCACCTTGCGACGGAAGGAAAAGGCAAACTCTTCGTTTCTAAACTGCCTTTCCGTAAGAGCAACACCAAAGGCCCTGCATTCGCCAGTGGTAGGGAAATAGAGCCCATCCATTATCTTTATGAGGGTCGATTTACCAGAGCCATTCACACCAAGTATGACTACCCTCTCACCCGGCATTACCTGTAGGCTGATATTGTCAAGGGCTACAAGACCGTCCATGTAGCTGTAGCCCGTATTTTCTAACTCGAATACAGGTTCGCTCATCCAATGCCCTTTTCTGAAAACACAATGGCAACGAGGATCAAGAGGGAAAAAGCCGCCCAGAGCGCATCCAGCCAGCCAGCGTGCAGCTCCTCAAGGACCCTGGCCCTACCATTCCATCCACGTGACAGCATGGCTAGGTACACCTCATTACCAAGATTATATGACCTGTTCAACAAAAATGCGGTCCCACCAGCTATCCATCGCCGTTTTTCCCTGGCTGGTGTATGCCCAACGGTCCGGCTCCTGCGTGCGAGGAACATCTCCTCTGCAACCCTCAGAAACAGGAAGATGTACCTGTAGGTCATGGCCAACATCAATATACCCATCCTGGGGAACCGAAATGCAGAAAGGGCGCTCAACAGACGCATCCACTCGGTGGTAATCACAAGGAGGACCGCAAGGGAGACCGAGTCGGCCACCCTGATTACAAAGATGGCCGCCCCCTTGAGCCCTTGTTCCGTAACCGTAATCTCTGCAGGAATATGCACCAGGCCCAGGAGGGATATCGGGTCGGGAAAACGAAAGACGGTGAATACCGGCCTACCCGGTGTAATGACATTGAAGATGGCAGGGACCGCTATGATACCTGCAAATATGGGGATGAAAAACCAGACCCGCTTCAGGAAAAATCCAAGTGGCACCCGTGAAATAATGGCAAGAAAGAGGGAAAACGCATAGAGACCCATGAGGGTCTCTATGCGATGGGCCATGGCCGCACCGATCAGGAACACCATGAGCGTTACGAGCTTAACCCTTGGATCAACACGTTGCAAAAGACCTGGAAGCCTGGCATAGCGATGGGTAAAGACCGCCCTTTGCAGGGCCTCGGTCAGCTCGGCCAGGGTCCGTGCTACAAAATCCTTTCTATAAAAAAACAAGTTATTTCTATTTTCTGGCGAGTATCCGCCCCATAAACCAGGTTACCAAGGCGATTATGGCCATACCGCTGACCGCAGCCACTATATAACCAGGCACATCGCCCATACCTGGGATGGTGTAATCAGGCAAAGGGGCATTCCACGTCTCTGCAAACCGCTTGAGACCTTCAGGTACGTATCCCAGGAGCTGATTGAATTCATCGGCCCCCCACTCACCCCATGCACTTCCAGATGCAATCAGGCCTATTGGGGATAGAAGGGCAAGGACACCAAGACCTATCCACAGTCCCATCCACGAACCCCTGTTCTCGCTCATGCCGTCACCTCCTTTTTAAAACTGTTCTTTACCGGCAAGGGTGCCGATTTTCTGACAAAGGCCAGAACCGCATCGGTTACCACGGCCTCTGCCACACCTGCCATGGTGAGGTGGGCGAGCAACATGGCCGGTATCGCCTGGGAAAGCCCATATGGACAATAAAGAGGTGTGCCGTTTGCCGTGTGAAACAACAGGGGCTGTATTCCAAGTTCTACTCCGGTACACAGAGCAGCGGCATTGATACCCACGTAACTTCCGAGCGCAGCACCGATCCACTGTCGCTTGGAACCCGATGGAGCGCTTCCACTTATCAGGCGGTATACATAATAACCAACGAAGGGAAGCACGATGGCCATGTTGAAACAATTGGCACCAAGGGCCAGGATACCGCCATCACCGAAAAACACCGACTGGACCAGAAGCACGATGGATATACCCATAACCGCAGCCCAGGGGCCCAACACGATGGCCATGAGGGTCCCGCCTACCGCGTGGGCAGTGGTCCCCCCTGGGACGGGGATATTGAACATCATGATAACGAACGAAAAGGCCGATAAAATGGAAAGAAGTGGCACCATTCTGGCGGTAAGGGTTTCTTTAACCTTCTTGACAGCCACGAACCAAAATGGAGCACTAGCGGCGTACATGACGGCGCACGTCGAAGGGCTCAAGTACCCGTCGGGAATATGCATCTTTTCTCCTCCTCTAAAAGTCTTTCAAATCGGTCCGCTCGTGGCAAGACCGCCTCTCACTCCAAAACCTTCATACGAATCGGAAGCCTTTCATGTTTCGACAACAACCCCGTGATTCCGCCACACCGGGAATGTATCTTACATGGTGAGCTACCTTAACGCCAAAGCAACCTATCGTCAATATTTTATTTTTGTGTTACGCCTGGAAATACAGCCACTTCTGTTATATTTCCTCTTTGAGCGCGCTTGATATCTTTACGAGCATCTCCTTTGCATCCCCGAATATCATCATGGTCTTTGAATCATAAAAAAGCTCGTTGTCCACCCCGGCAAAACCAGGGCTCAAACTGCGTTTTATAATGATTATGGAGCGGGCCTTATCCACATCAAGGATCGGCATACCCGAAAGGGGATTTCCCTTTTCCCGGGCCGCTGGATTTATCACATCGTTTGCGCCGACTACGAGTACCACGTCGGTATTCTGGAATTCATCGTTTATCTCATCCAGGTCCTTGAGCATATCATAGGGGACATTGGCCTCCGCCAGGAGTACATTCATGTGCCCAGGCATCCTGCCTGCAACCGGATGGATGGCGTAGCTGACCCCCACACCTGCCTTCCTCAACAGTTCAGCCGCCTCTTGAAGGGCGTATTGTCCCTGGGCAACGGCAAGGCCGTATCCAGGCACGATTATGACAGATTGTGCATTCTAGAGCATCATGGCAGCGTCCAGTGGGGTATAACGGGTTACGTTGCGCATGGCAGTACCGGCGACCGGCCCTGCTTCATGGCCTACTGCCCCGAACAGTACGTTTGTCAGGGAACGGTTCATCGCCTTGCACATGAGGTCTGTCAGGATGAGTCCCGATGCACCTACAAGGGCCCCACTCACTATAAGGACATAGTTATTGATAACAAAACCCGACGCTGCAGCGGCGAGCCCGGAGTAGGAATTCAAAAGCGCTATGACCACCGGCATATCGGCCCCCCCGATGGGTAACACCATGGTTATACCCACGATGCCAGAAACAAGCACGATCACAGCCAACACGGCAAGACCATGGTTTGTAGGGTCAAGCACAAAAAATATGCCTGCACCCAATACAAACAGATGTAACAGGGCATTGAGGATCTTATGGCCAGGGAATACAACTGGCGCCCCGGGCACCAGGCCCTGAAGCTTACCAAAGGCCATCATGCTTCCCACAAAGGTCAACATACCTATAAAAAGGCTAAGGACTATGGTGACCGTGGTGGCAGGATCGGTGAATCCTGGAAAGCGTATGAACTGGGCATAGACTACCAGGGCCGAGGCAGCCCCACCAAAGGCGTTGAAAACCGCTACCATCTGGGGCATCGCCGTCATCTTTACCCTTCTTGCCGCCACAGCGCCTATAAGACCCCCAATAATTATTCCTGCAACAATATAGGTATAATCAACGATCTGCTTTTCAAACAGGGTCACCACCACGGCAATGAACATGCCTGCCATGCTCAAGAGGTTCCCCCGTCGGGCCGTCCTGGGAGAACTCAAGAACTTAAGCCCCAGTATGAAACAGCATATTGACAACAGATAAAACAGGTTTATTAACATGAGCGCTAGTGCCTCTCTTCCTTCTTGAACATCTCAAGCATCCTGTCCGTTACCATGAACCCCCCAACGACATTGATGGTTGCAAACACTATGGCAGCGAACCCGAAGAAGGTTGCAAGTCCACCCCGGCCAGCGCCTGCACTTATAAGGGCCCCCACCAACGTGATGCCGGAGACGGCGTTGGCCCCTGACATCAGGGGTGTATGAAGAAGCGGAGGAACACGGGTTATGAGTTCGAACCCGGCGAATATGGCCAACACGAAGATATAAATAGAAACAATAAGCTCACCGGTCATTTTTTCCCTCCAGGTAGTGTTTGACTGTCTCGCTGACGACCTCACCCTTATAGGTCACCAACGCATTGGCGTTTATTTCGTCTTCAAGATCCACAGAATCGTCTTCCCCGTGATACAGGTTATTGAAGGCGTTCAATATATTTTTTGAGTACATGAGGCTTGCATCAAAGGGGAGTTGTGAAGGCAGGTTTACCGGGCCGTGTACGATTACCCCATTCCTTTCCACCGTCTCCCCTGCCACTGTAAGCTGGCAGTTGCCTCCCTGCTCAGCCGCCAGATCTACGATTACGGACCCCGGCCTCATACGACTGACCATCTGCTCTGTGATAAGCAACGGCGCCTTCTTCCCATATACAAGGGCAGTGGTAATTACTACATCGGTACGGTGAAGCCTTGCCTCAATGGCCTCCATCTCCCTCCTTATAAATTCCTCCGGGGCCTCCTTGGCATATCCATATCTGGTCTCCATGTCCTCGGGAAGCTCCATTTCCACAAATCGTGCTCCAAGGCTTTCCACCTGCTCCCTTACCACCGGACGGGTATCGAAGGCCTCCACCTTTGCCCCCATCCGGTGAGAAACCGCAATGGCCTGGAGGCCTGCCACCCCTGCGCCTATCACCAGTACGTTTGCTGGTTGGATGGTGCCGGCGGCTGTCATTAGAAGGGGGAAAAACTTGCCAAGAAAACCGGCTGCAAGCAATACCGCCCTGTATCCCATTACGGTGCTGAAACTACTTAGGGCATCCATGCCCTGGGCGCGGGATATCCGTGGAATCAGTTCCATGGCAAAACCGGTCAGTCTACGTTTCCTCAGTTTTTCAACGACACTGGCATCCGAGATAGGGGATAAGAAGCCTATTACAGTGGCGCCTTCTTTCATCATATCAAGCTCATAATTATTAAGCTCATCATTATGGCGCGGCGGATATATCTTTAACACGACGTCGGCGACCGAATATACATCGTTTGCACCGTCCATGATCCTGGCACCTGCGGCTTCGTATTCTTCATCCAGATAAAAGGCATCGGAACCGGCACCCTTTTGAACGAGCACCGTATGTCCCCCCGAGGTCAATTGCTTGACAGTCTGGGGAATAACCGCCACGCACCGGCAACCTTCCTGAATCTCCTTGGGAATAGCAATTACCAGATCCTTCTTTTTCAAAAAAACCTCCTTGCTGTCTGCCTGCTCGTTCCCTGGGCGATACCCGGCCTGTCTGTCGTCCAGGTCTTCAAAGTACCCAAAGTGCCTTCAGACCATGCCAGGTGGCGTCAAGAAAAGGCGCAGCTCCCTGCATCCTAGAGAAGCCACCGCTTCCGGTCCTACAGGATATTATAAAGGCTCCGGCCCCTCCGGGATCATCAGACGCCTGGCCCAATATGGCGAGACCACTAAGACATGTATGGGAATTTTCGATGAAAGACGTGGTTCCTGGCATGAAACCGAACCCACCGTCACAATTTTGACATGTTTGCAACCAGGCTGTGATCCTCTCCCTGGCATCAGACAGTAATTGGGTACCTTGCCCAAGAAAGGCCCACATCCTGGCCTCACGTGCGGTCTTCCAACGTAGTGCCGTTATACCGGCAAGCACCTTTTTGCGGATGCCCGCAGCCATTATTCCATCACCAGCAAGCTCAAGTGCGGTCCTGTAAAGATAGTACGCCCGCTCCAGGAAGAGGTCATCTCCTGCAAGGCCTTGCAATAGACCTGCCAAGTACTCCCTTTCGAAGGGAACACCTGCAATCCTGCATCCTGTCAGAAGCCTGTATATCAACTTTCCGGATACCGGAGGATCTCTAAGTTGACTGTCAAGATAGTTCCTCAAGGGCGTATCCAGCCATGGCGGCACGAATACCTGGGCATGCCCCTCTTGAAACCTTGCCATCTCAAAAATGGACAGGGCATAGAATGTATCTTCTATGGTGGCCGGTAAAAGGGGGGTGGCTCCATAGCCACCTGTCTCTTTGCGCCTCATGGCCGCAAACCTTACCACCCCATTGAGAACTTCGCGGGGAATCATCATCTTACAGACCAATCGAAAAAACGGACCAGATTTTCATGACAAATGTACACCTACACCGACATGAAGCACAGCCCTGATGAAGGACGTTTTCGCACTATGGATCCAAATCAATACATCCTGCCCCTAAACAACATCCCTGCCGCCGCCAGGGTCACGACACCTATAAGGGCCATCGGCCAGTATTGTGACCAAAGGAGGTCAAAGGAGGCACCCTGCAGGAAGATAGACCTGACTACTATCAAAAAATATCTCAATGGATTCAAATAGGTCAGGTCTTGAACAAGCCTTGGCATATTCGCAATAGGGGTTGCAAAACCGGAAAGTATCACCGAGGGAACCAGGAAAAGAAAGGCCCCCATGAGCCCCTGTTGTTGGGTGACCGAAAAGGCGGATATCATGAGCCCGATTCCTATGGCGGACAGTAAAAAAGTAAAAAGGCCGAAATACAGGGCAGGAATACTCCCTCTGAGTGGTATGTGAAACCAAGTCACTATTACCAGGATAATGAACGTGGCCTCCAGGGTACCTATTATGAACCCGGGGAGAGACTTGCCTACAAGGATCTCAACCGGGGTCATGGGGGTAACGAGAAGCTGGTCAAAGGTACCGGCCTCTCGCTCCTTCGCCACCGACAAGGATGTCACCTCGATGGTAACCACCAGGGTAAGTAGCGCCACGATTCCGGGGATTATGAACCAATGGGAATCAAGCATCTCATTGAACCAGGATCTCACCACCAACCTGGCCGGGGGAATGGTGCGTCCATGGGTGGCGGCCCAGTCTTCATTGAAATCCGCCACTATCGACTGGATATAGTTCAAACCTATGAGCGCCGTATTGGAATTTCTGCCATCAAGTATCACCTGGATCGTACCAGTTTTTTCACGGCTCAGGTCCCTTGAGAAGGTAGGACCTAGGTGAATTACCATTAGCACCTTGCCAAGGTTGATCAGGGATGCTATCTGGGCATCGTCATCTATGGCACCATAGAATTTGAATGTTCTGGACCCGTCGAACCGCGCCAGGAACACCCTCGATGCCTCCCCGGTATCCTCATTGTAGACGGCATACGGTACGTTGTACAGATCAAAACTCGCCGCATAACCAAACACCAATATCTGTGCCACTGGCGGCAGGACAAGCACCATCCTGCTCTTCTTGTCCTTGAGGATCGCCAAAAATTCCTTCACCATCAAGGCATATATACGGCGCAGCATGTGGTCCCCTATTCCAGTCTTTTTCGAGCCTTCTTACGTATTATTACGATGAAAGCCGTGCCCATGGCCACCAGCCACAGACAATTTGAAAAGAAAATGGGCCAGATATCCCCGGCAAGAAATATGTTCTGCAGGATGCTCACGAAGTACCGTGCCGCCACCAAGTGGGTAAGCCACTGGATAACCATGGGCATCGAGCCAATATCGAAGACAAAGCCTGACAGCATGAATGCAGGCAGGAAGGTGACAACTATGGCGATCTGGCCTGCCACGAACTGGCTGCCTGCGGTCTGGGAAATGAGAAGGCCCATGAATATGGCGGTAAGCATGAACAGGGCAGAACCAATTGTAAGGGCGAAAAAGGACCCCCTAAGGGGTACGTGGAATATGAATATCGCCATGGCCACCGACAAGGCCATCCCCCCCATACCCAGCACAAAATATGGGATGATCTTCCCAAGCAGGATCTCCTGGATCTTCACAGGGCTGACCATAAGCGCCTCCATGGTCCCCCTTTCCCATTCCCTGGCAATCACCATGGCGGTGAGCATCGCCCCTATGAGTGTCATTATGACGGCAATCAGGCCTGGGACCAGGAAATTTCTGCTCCGCACAGCGGCATTGAACCATATCCTGTAGTCCACGTTGACAGGGATGTTAAGAGGCCTGCCTCTTTCCATGGAAAAACGCTCAAGCCACTTGATCCAAGCCCCTGTCACATAGCCGATGGTGATCCTGGCCTGGTTGGCATCAACGCCATTTACAATCACCCCTATCGGGGCATTCCCCGTGCTCAAGAGTAGTCTGCCGAAATCACCCCTCAGCCATACGATCCCGTCAATACGGCGTTGCATCAGGGCCTTTTCTGCCTCCTGGATGTTGTTCATGATCACAGGGGAGAAATATTCCGACTGACCAAAACCGCTTATAAAATCGAACGCGGCCTTGTCCGGTTTGTCGATCACCATGGCCATGGGAACATGCTGGGCGTCCAGGGAAACGCCATAGCCGAATATGAATAACAATACCACAGGAAGAACGAAGGCTATACCTATACTGGATGGGTCACGAATGATCTGATAGCTTTCCTTTTTTACAAGGCCCCTCAGCCTCATCATACTTATGCCACGCATGTGACCGCCGTATGGCTGTTCCCCTGTCATGCCGACTCTGCCTCTTGCCCGTGCATCTCGATCAACGCGATAAAGGCATCCTCCATGGTTGGATCTGGATTTTCAGGGCTACGAAACCTCGCCTTCATCTCCTCAGGTGTTCCTGCAGCCAATATCTCCCCCTGGGCCATTATGACCATCCTGTCGCAATACTCTGCCTCTTCCATGAAATGGGTCGTCACCATCACCGTCACATTGGCCTCGGCGAGGGCATTTATATGACGCCAGAATTCCCGCCTCGCCAGGGGATCAACGCCAGAGGTGGGCTCGTCGAGAAAGAGAATTTCAGGCTCGTGCATGAGGGCCACGGCCAATGCGAGCCTCTGCTTGTAACCAAGGGGTAATGTCCCGCTTCTGGCGTCCTTCAATCCAGAGAGGTCAAACGATTCAAGGGCCCAGCCAATACGCTGCCTCTGACGTTTACCCCTCAACCCGTAGGCGCTGCTGAAGAACCTCAGATTTTGATATACCGTAAGGCCCCCGTAAAGGGAAAATCTCTGGGCCATATAGCCTATCTTTGCCCTTGCCTTTGCCCTTGCCCTCCTGAGATTGTGGCCTGCAACCCTGAGTTCACCCGAGGATGCTGGGAGCAACCCACAAAGCATCCTGAACGTGGTGGATTTTCCCGCCCCATTTGCCCCCAGAAGCCCGAAGATCTCCCCCCGTTTTACGGTAAAATCTATTCCCTTGACCGCATAAAAGTTCCCGAACTTGCGTTTGAGGTCCTTGACGGCTATTACCTCCTCGTCCCTTGAACCCCTTACCATGGATGGGGTTATGGCATGATGAAGCTCTGCCTCTCCTTCGCCTTCCTTTTTCCTTTTTAGGAGGCTTATGAACGCATCCTCAAAACGGGGCTCCACTACCTGCACATCAAAATCCACCCCAACTTGGAAGCACCTTTTAACCTCTTGGGGTTCCATGGCATCCCTGGTTACGAGCCTGACCTTCTCACCAAGGATAAGCGCATCTATTACCTCGTGCCTTTCGCTGAGTACCTCCTGAAGCCTGCGCTTATCGCCCCTTGAGGGAGTAAGTATGAAGCTGTGACCCTCAAGCGCCTTGCTGAACACATGGGGTTCGTCCTGGCCAAGGAATCGACCCTCATGTATGAGGATCACGTCTTGGCAACGTTCGGCCTCATCCAGATATGAGGTGCTGAGCAACACACTCATCCCCTCCTCTTCGACCTGCCTGTACACGATATGCCATAACTCCCGCCGGGACAGTGGATCTACACCCACTGTTGGCTCATCAAGGATCAACAACGCCGGAGGCTTGATCAGGGTACATGCAAGGCCCAGTTTCTGTTTCATACCGCCTGAAAGGCGACCTGCAAGCCTTCGGGTAAAAGGTCCCAGCCCGGTCATCCTCATCAGTTCACGGTACCGGCCAGGCCTTACCTCGTTTGGCACACCCTGGAGATCGGCATAAAGATCCAGATTTTCCTGGACGGTGAGGTCTTCATAGAGCCCGAAGCGCTGTGGCATATATCCGATAGCCGCCTGGACCTCAAGGGAATCCCTGGACGTATCCATACCCAGACAGATGATCCTTCCCTTATCAGGTATGAGAAGGCCCACGGCCATACGCATGAAGGTAGTCTTGCCCGCCCCATCCGGCCCTATCAGCCCGGTTACCATCCCTTTCTTTACCCTGGCAGAAAAGTCATCCAGGGCTATGACCCGTCGCCTGCCCAGGAAAAAGCTTTTGTTGGCGCCCGTTGCCTCAAGGCAATATTCACTATGCACAGACATCCCCTTTGGGGATGACGACTTCACAATGGATGGTGTCTGCACGGACAGACCATGTTGTTGGTACGCTTGTCCGGAAGCGCTGTCAGCAGTACCTCGTCTATTCATCCTGGCAGTGCTTCTGGATCGGGACCCTTTCATCAGGCCTCGGCTTGGGCTGATCCAGCCTTATGCTCACGGTGGCAGGCATCCCAAGGCGGAGTTCATTTTCCTTGTCACACACATATACCCTTACCTGGTATACGAGCCTTGTCCTGAGTTCCGGTGTCTCCACGTTCTTGGGTGTGAATTCAGCCACCGGAGAGATAAACCCTATCCACCCCCTATAGGACTTGCCTGGATAACTATCGGTGGTGATCACTGCCTTCATACCAATGGCAATCTTTCCAAGGTCAGGCTCAGGGATATATGCCCTTACCCACATCGGGTTATAAAGGGCCACAGTGAATACAGGGGTCTCAGGAAATGCCATATCTCCAGGCTCAAGGATACGGTTTCTGATTATACCCTCAGCGGGTGAGTACAGCCTGGTATCGGCCAGTTTTTGTCTTGCAAGCTCCAACGCCGCAGTGAGCGCGGATAGCTTTGCCTCGGCAGCGGCTATGTCTTCCTTCCTCGGGCCTAGGACCAGAAGTTTCAAGGCCTGTTTATCCGCATCAAGCTTGTCCCGAGCGGCCTTGAGCCTGGCCTCGGCATCATCGAGTTTCTGCCTTGATACGTATTCCGTCCCTGCCAAGGCCTTTATGCGCTGGTACGTGATCTTGGCATTTTTGACCATTGCCTGGTCGGCCCTGACCCTGGCCCGTGCCGCTAGAATCTCCTGAGGCCTTGAACCAGAATGAAGTCTGGCAACTATCCATCTTTGTGCATCCACCTCGGCCGCAAGTTGCTTTGCAGCGGCCTCGTATCTAACAGGATCCAAGCTGCCAACCAGTTGGCCCGCCCTTACCCTGTCACCCTCCTCTACCAACAATTTCTGAATACGGCCGGTATCGTGAAACGCAAGCGGGACCCGCCTTATGTCTATATTGCCATAGATGTGCAGGACGCCAGGCGTTCCTTTCTGTCCATGCTTGAAAACATATACACCCACCGCCACGGCAACGACTATCGTCAAGACCAGCCCTGCCCTCCTGGCCTTCTTGATGTCCATGGCTACCCTTCTTCTCCCTTTCCCAAAATATCATTGATTGCCCTTACATCCCTTTCGCTGATCACGCCTGCAGCGGCCTTGAGCCTGACCCTGGCGAGGATATGGTTATAAAGGGCAAAATAATAGTCCCTACGGGCTACAAAATAATCATGGGTGGTATCCAAGGTGTCAATGATTGTCCTGGTACCCAGTGCATAACCCTTGTTGGTGGCATCCATGGACACGCGGGCGGATTCCATCTGTTGCCTTGCCGCCTCCAGTTGGACCACGCTGTCCTTCAGCCTCAGGAAGGCCTTTTCCACGGAAATCGTAACCTGGTCCCTCAATTGATCCAATCTGTGCCGGCTTTCTAACGCCCTGGCCTCCGCCTCCGAGGTCTTTGCCGAGATGCCCCCCCCCAGATAGAGTGGGACGGAAAGCACCAGCCCTACCTCGGTCTGGGTATCCCTGACATCCGGCAGGAAACCACCGTTCAGAAAACCTGCACCGGCCTTCAGATCCAACCTGGGCCACCTCTCCCTTCTAGCGAGTTCGACCCTCTGCCTGGTAGCCTCCAGGACCTTCCTAGCCTTAGCCAGCAGCGGCTGATTGTCAAGGGCCGATTTTATCCACGGTTCCATGAAACAGGGTTCCGGGCCAAGCGGAACAAGATTTCCCACATCACGCAGTTCTCCCACAGGACGATGTGCCAGAAGTTCTAATTCCTTTCGGGATACAGCCAACCTGTTCCTTGCCGATATAAGGGCCGATGAAGCCGCATCATAGCGGGCCCTGGCCTCTTTCACTGCTATTATGTCACCGGTGCCAACCTCCAGATATCTCCTGGTCCTGTCCAGGATCGTCTTCAAAAGATCCTTTTCCCGCCCGGCCACCTTGACATCCGCCCTGGCCTGAAGGACCTTGAAATAGGCCTCAAAAACCCTGAGGATCAAATCCTGTCGGCTCCCTATGACACCCGCCTCCTCGGCCTTTATCAACGTCCCTGCCATCTTGAGACTTACGTATGCCTGGCCGTCGAATACGGGCTGGACGAGGCGGACGCTGTATGAGTCTCCCCAGTAATATTTTTTTATCTCCTCCGGCCCGGCACCTGAAAGCCTAGTATATTTCCTTGAAAGTTCAGCCCCTGTTGTCAACCTGGGAAGGAGCCTGGATCTTGCAAGTGGAACCTGTGCCCTTGCGGCATCCAGTCTGGCCCTTGCCATGGCAAGGGTAGGATCGCTGGCCTCGGCTGCCTTGTAGACCGTCAGGATGTCATCTGTAGATGCCGCGTATACAGAACCTGCCAGTTGCATACAAAGTACTGAAAAAATCAAGACCCCTGTATGATGAAACCGCATATAAGATCCCTCAACCGTAAAAGCTCAAATCTTTCACCTTTCACCCTGTCCAGCCGGACCATATCTCATCCCCCGGCACTAACGATACAGCCCCTTATGGAAACCGACACGATTATCCCAAATTATGCACTTCAAATGCCTAACGAAAATACTTCTTCTTTCATTTAAGGCAGTTATGACTATTTTGAAACATACAAACATTCACTCAAACAAACATGGCACCGCGGTATGCTTAACGCATCCACAGGATATGATTCTCTTCCAGGGGTACGAGTGCCTCGGGATGGGATGGAACGAGTCTAGGGGTATAGTCTGAAGAAGGACGCCTCTTGGGGATCGAGGCCTTGTATAAGAAGCCATTTATCGCGCCAGCCAGCCTTTCAGAGCGCTTCATGGGCCAATGTTCCGGTTCCTGCTCACCGTCGAGGGGTTCGGCGAAAAGTTCCGCATCGACGGCCTCGGGATCAAGATCATCCAGGTAGATCTGGACACAAAAATCATATGTATTATCGGACTTTTTGAGCTGGAAGTGACCGAAGTGCACATTATTCCAATGCCGTCCTATTTCGGCCCGCCACCTCTCTATCTCGGAACCGATCCTTCCACCCTGCTCGATGCGCTTCCGGAAGTTATCGGCAGCGGGGATATAAAACTCCTCGGTATACTGGCGAAGCATCCGGTTACTAGAAAACTGGGGGGTCAATCTGGCCATACTCGTTCGCATACGGTTGACCCATGGAATCGAAATCCCCCTTGAATCCCTGTCATAGAATGCAGGGATTATATCGTTCTCAAGTGTGTCATAGAGATCCATGGCCTCCTTCGCATCCCAGCTGGGATCGGCATCGTGCTCTTTTCCATCACCAAGGGCCCAGCCCACCTCCTGGCAAAAGGCCTCGGCCCACCAACCATCCAGTTCCGAGAAATTGATGCCACCATTTACCAACACCTTCATCCCGCTCGTTCCGCTTGCCTCCCACGGCCGCCGCGGTGTATTTATCCAAAGGTCCACGCCCTGAACCATTTTGGAGGCGATTATCATGTCATAATCCTCTATGAACAATACCTTACCGAACACCTCGGGTCTCCTGATATACTCGGCCCACTGTTTTATCATCCTCTTTCCTTCAAAATCCTCAGGATGGGCCTTCCCTGCTATAATAAGCTGTACCGGCCTGGCAGGGTTGTTCAATATCCTAGTCAGCCTCTCCGGATCGTATAGCAGGAGATTAGGTCTCTTGTAGGAGGTAAACCTCCTGGCAAACCCCATTGTCAGGGCGTTCGGATCAAGCAGATCGGCGCACTTGGCAACAGCGATCTGTTTTTCGCCCACCGCTGCCCTTTGCCTGGCTACGCGTTTCCGGCAAAATTCTATCAGCTTCAGCCTGCTGCGTCCCCTGAAATTCCACAATGTTTCATGATCAAGCTTACTCAGGTCCGTCTCTACCGTATCAAGGGTCCCGAGCCACCTCGCCTTTCCACAGGAACCTGTCCACAGCGCATCGGAGTCCTCTGAATCCCATGAAGGCACATGGACAGCGTTGGTCACATGGCCTATGGGGACCTCTTCCTTTGGCCACCTTGGGAAAAGTGGAAGGAATATCTTTCTGCTCACCTCGCCATGCAGACGACTGACACCATTTATTGCACCACTGCCCCTCAAAGCTAGATAGGCCATGTTAAATGGTTCGGATGCATCCTCAGGCTTTGCCCTTCCAAGGGCGAGGAGTTCATCCAACGATATGTCCAGGGCCTCGGCCAGATGCGAACAGTAACGGCTGAACATCGGGGCAGGAAACCGGTCAAAGGCGGCATCGACCGGTGTATGGGTGGTAAAAAGATTTCCTACCCTGGTGCAACTGAGTGCCTCATGGAAGGACAGGCCCGTGGCCTTCATAAGTGAAAGGGCCCTTTCCAGGACCACAAGTGCCGCATGCCCCTCATTCAGATGACATACCTGGCAGTTGAGCCCCATGGCCTCTATGAGACGCCAACCCCCGATACCCAGAACGATTTCCTGTTGAAGCCGGATCTCGCTGTCACCGCCATAAAGCTTTCCCGTAATACCGCGATCCTTGGGGCTATTCAAAGGATCATTGCTGTCTAGCAAAAGAAGCCTCACCCTGCCCACCTGAACCTCCCAAGTCCTTAACACCAGATCCCGGCCAGGCAGAGATACGTTTATCCGGAGCCAGTCACCATTGCTGTCCCTAAGAGGCATTATGGGCAGCATGGCAGGGTCATTATAGGGAAAAAATTCGAGCTGATTACCCTGAGCATCAAGCGCCTGCCTGAAATAGCCCTGTTGGTAGAGTATGCCAATGCCTACCAGCGGGATACCCAGATCGCTTGCGGTCTTGAGATAATCTCCAGCCAGTATGCCCAGCCCTCCGGAATAGAGTGGAAGGGCCTCGCTCAGGCCAAATTCCATACTAAAGTAGGCAATTGTGCCCAATCGGTCCAGGCCATAGGTCTCGGAAAACCAGGTGGCTTGAGCCAAGTCCTTCTTTCTCTCCTCAAGCTGCGCCTCGAGTTCCTTGAGAAAGTTCCTGTCCCTTGCCAGTGCCTCCAATCTCTTTTGGCCGACACTTTCCAGTATCAACCAGGGATTGCCGGTAGCTTCCCATAGTTCCGAATCAATTGCCTTCCAAAGGACATCAGAGGCATGATTCCAACTCCACCTCATGTCTATTGCCAGCTCGGACAAACCCTTCACCGGCTCGGGAAGGGGACGTAACAGGTATCTGCTGTAATACACCTTTGATTACTCCTTTTTCAGGACGATTCTAGCGTCCGCGACCACACACCTCTTGGAATTACATATGAGGGGATTGATATCAATTGATTCCATATAACCTTGAATGTCAACGACAAAACGGGAAAACCTCACCACGGCCTTTCTGAGGACCTCCATGTTCACCGGCTGCTTTCCACGGAAGCCCTCCAGCAGGGGACGGCCTCTAAGGCCCTGCACCATGGAATCCACGTCTTTTTCCTTTAAAGGGGCCATTCTTATAATAGTATCATTGTATATCTCAACGGCGACCCCGCCCATTCCCAGGATTACAACGGGACCAAATTGGAAATCTATATTGGCCCCCAGGATGAGCTCTATTCCCTGTACGGTTTCCTCTACTATGGCACCTGCAAATCCGTCAATCCTAGACAGGGTGGAATAGGCATCCCTTAATTCCTGCATGGAATTAATTCCAGTGATAACCCCACCAACATCCGATTTGTGCATCGCCTTCGGAGAAACTACCTTGGCTACCAGGGGAAAGCCCTTTTGCGTAGCAAACCCAAGGGCTTGGCCAAGATCCCTGGCCCATACGAAATCAGGGCAGTCCATGCCTGCCTCCCTGAGAAGCCCCTTTGCCGCTGGCTCCATGATCCAGCCCCGGCTCCTTGCCGTGCCGACCTCCTGAACAAATCGATCCTTTATCAACAAACCTGGCACCTCTTAAGCGCACTTGCCATCAGGATTGAACTTTCCACCGAAGGGGCAACCGGTATACCATTTAGTTCAAAGCCCTCAATGATCATCATATATTTGTCCTCATGGGGTACATAGGCAATAAGGGGCTTGCCCTCGCGTCTGTATACCGCACTCAGCCTGGCACCGATATCCGCCGTTATCCCAGGCAGATAGGGAAGCAAGAGGAGCAAGATACAATCCACCTCTTCATTCCGACTAAGTTCTGCCACCGCCTCTACAAAATCGTCATCGACCGCACTTCCTGTAAGGTCTAACGGGTTAGCCAGGGAGGCGATCGATCTGATACTCGTAGAAAGCCTCTGCCTGATCCGTTCCCTGAGTTCGTTTGAAAACCCTGGCACTCCAAGCCCGAACTTGGAGCACAGGTCTACAGCAAGGGCACCATGACCGCCGCTACCGGTAACTATGGCAATCTTCCCAATGATGGATTTCTGATAGCAGCTCAGGGCCTCACAAAATGCAACCAGTTCGGACTCACTTTTGGCCTCTATCACACCAAATTGGGAAAGGCAGGCGGAAAACACCGCGTAGTCCCCGGCCAACGCCGCGGTATGACTCGATACGGCTAGTGCTCCCCTGGAACTCTTGCCTGATTTGAGAACTATCACGGGCTTTGGACACCCCCAGGCCGCATGTACGAATCGTCTACCCTCGTTTTCTCCAAATCCCTCTATATAAAATACGATCACCCTGGTAGGCTCATGCCTGCCAAGGTAGTCTATAAGATCCGTCTCCCGGATAACTGCCTTGTTACCTATGCTTATACCAATAGACAACCCAACGTCCTCTTCCGCAAACCGGAGCATTTGGTCCACCAACACGCCACCACTCTGGCTGACCAACGCCACGTTACCGACTTCGGGGCGTATAATCCTCTCTGTGGGAAGGAAGAGGGTATCGACCCTGGAAGGGATGTATATGCCCAGGCAGTTGGGCCCCACGAATGGGAAACCGGCCCTCTTGGCCATGGAGGTACACTGTCTCTGAAGTTCGGCTCTGCCGGTTTCGGCGAATCCTCCTGATATTATCACGGCTCCACCGACCCTGGCGGCTATACATTGTTCCAAGACCACCGGCACCACATCGGCCTTTACGGCTATCACCGCAAGGTCTACCCTTTCAGGGACATCGGATATAGCCTTGTATATCTTCTGTCCCATGTAGACACCGCCCTTGGGATTTACACCATAGATCCTTACCGGATATCGAAGAAGATTTTTGGAAAAAATAACATTTGCAGGATGGCGGTCATGGGTAAGCGAGACACCGATCACCGCCATTGATTCAGGATAAAAAAGCGGATTAAAATCCATTCAACGACACCTGTACCCAATATTTCCAGTATTGGTTATGGTTCCAACCCTTTGGAAGATTGTTCAAACCGGTTCCACTGCCTGGCCCTTTGCCTTTACCACAAATACCGGTATCTCACTGTCAGAGGCAAGTATTTTTGAGGCGACAGATCCCAATGGATAGGTAACGATGTTGGTACGGCCATGGGAGCCGATCACTATAAAATCAACTCGCTTCCCCTCGGCAATGCCGACGATCTCTGCCGCGGCATCCCTGCCCTCAAGCACCTCGGTAGTCACTTCGATTCCATGGCTGGATGCCTCCTTGGCTATGCGAGCCACAGCCTCCTTGGCCTCCTGCATCATCATCTCTGTCAATTCTTCACGGGTCTGAGTGGAAATCTCCGCCATCTCGTTCATGGAAAGCTTCTTGTAGTCCTCTACCACACAAACGGCCAGGACCTGACATTTCAACTGGACCGCAAGCCGAATCCCGTAGTTGGCGGCCTTCTCTGCTGTCCTGGACCCGTCAGTAGCCACAAGCATCCTTTTTAATACCATCTTTCTCCCCCTTTGTTAGGTCTATCGTGTATGCACCTGCCCTTATCTCCCTTTTTGTATCTAAGTCTTCATACGGCCCGTACGACGCCACAGCCTCAGGCATAAAAACACGGCTCAGGGACAAGGGTGTATTTTCACGGTCAATTAAACCTTCATATTCAGCCCCTACCACGCCTGCCACCATGAATTCTGCAACATATGTAACAGGCAAGGTGTCTGATCGAGGATACGAAAAAACGACCACGTTATGATCCAGAAGTCTGACCACTGCCGGCATTCTTGTCAACAAGAGGTAGTTCCAACAAATAAAACCTGCGACCTTAAACCTGAATTATGCACTTCAAATGTTGAATAAATAGAATCGCGTTAAAATTACAAGATGTTATAAGCAAACAGCATCCTCTTCGGTTCATCCAAAAGGTGCATCAACTTCTCAACGAAATCATCCAACATTTGAAGCCGCAAGGGATTGGCAATTTTGCCGAATTTGCTGCGTTGTAGAGCAATCGAAGTACACAAGCACGTCTGCATGTCCTTCCGCCTTGCATCTTCGGCAAAATTGCCAGCTGCATGATCCTGGTTAAAATCAACAAAAAGGCTTTGAACCCGGCGCGTGGAAAAATAAAAGGCCCTTTTCAGGGCCTGGGTGCACTACGCATGATTGCATCAACTTACGGACTCTAAAGACCTGTCCGTTACATCTACGACATCATCGACATCCCCTGCATCCTGATCGGGGCCTGGCAGGCTGCCGCTTTTGGAGAAGGTAACCGTAAAAACGGCGAAATCACCATCCTGGCTGAAGGAAAGAAGCCCGCCCATGTTTTTGACCAATCTGAAGGAAAGGGGCAGGCCTATGCTTTGGCCTCCCTCGCCAAAGGGCAAGAATAGTTTTTCCGCCTTCTTGACCTTCCTTTTTTCCATACGGTTTTTAAATTCTATGCAGATGTTGCCATTGGTTTCGTAGGACCTTATATGCAGGGTACCACCTTCGTTAAGGGAGAATATGGCATTTCGTATGAGGTTGATGAAGACCTCGGTAAGCAGATCCGAATCCAATTCGATCCTTTTCATCCCCCTGTTGAGGTCTACATCCAACTTGATATGATGTTTTTCGATTTCAGGGGATAACAGGACCAGGCTCCGTTTCAGGATGGAATTGAGGGAGAAGGTCTTTTTCCTGGGGATGGACGGGCGCAAGTAGTTGTTAATCCTCTGAACGAGCCTTTCCAGGCGCCCTGACTCGGTCAAGATTATGTCAAGTTCCTGGCAGGCCGGGAGCCTCTTTTTCAGCCGGTTGGCAAACCCCCCCTATGGATATCAACGGATTCCTGATTTCATGCGCCACCTCAGCTGAAATGGTTCCCAAGGTCTTCAGCCTTTCGTTCTGGATGGCGGATTTTTCAAGCAAGACCCTGTCGGTTATGTCTACTGCCAGACCCTCGATGGACCGTTTTGCAGAATCAGGGAACCGGCTCTCGGTTATAGTCTTCAGCAGGGTATGGACGATGAACCCCTTTTTGTGGATGAGCCTGCATTCGGTAGAGAAGGGAACCGGAGTAGTGGATAACATCGCCCTTTTTATGAGCCTCTTTATCCTACGCCTGTCTTCAGGATAGACCAGGGATAAAAAACCATGATCGAGGCCCTTTGCCTCATCGGGCGCATAACCAAGCATCCCCTGTGAAGCCTGATTGATAAATTCTAGCCTGCAATTTTTGCCAATCGAAAAGATCAAAACAGGCAGATTTTCGACCAAGAGTTCGTACCGGCTATCCGCCTCCCTGGCCCGTTCCTTGAGCGCCCTACGTTCCTCGAACCTCCTGAGGCAAAGCTTGAATTCATCCATTGAAAAGGGCTTTCTAAGATAGTCATATGCACCGATCTTCAAGGCCTGTACGGCATTTTCAAAGGTCCCGTATCCGGTGATAAAGGCTATCTCGAGCCTTGGCAGTTCACTCTTCAGGCGTTTGCCGAGTTCTATACCATCTATCTAAGGCAGGTGGATATCCACAAAGGCGAGATCAAATTCCTGATCATGGACGACCCTGAGGGCCTCCCTTGGATGGTGACATACGACGGGTTTGTAGGATTCTTGTTTCAGTACCTGTGACAGGGTATCGCAAAGCGATATGTCATCATCAACAATCAATATATAGCCGGCGTGTTTGGTAAAGAACAAATCTCAAATCCTTCATGCTCGGTATCTTCAGGCGTTGATCAGGGAAACAAACTGCCATGGAAGTACTGGGCGCACCTTGTCGGCCAAACAGATGAACAGGAACCTAACTATTCGAAATAAAAGCCTCTCTTCCCGAAACGACCCATCTCCTTAATGGCAAGATGTTAATTATACTTATAACAAATAGTTACTCAACGACCGAAGTCAAGTGATTAAAGTTATAGGTGAATAATTTACCGTAAAAAAAGCACGCCCTAGTCCTGGGTCGTATTTTCATGCCCTGTTAACATGGCATGGATTGACGCATGAAGGATTACCATATAAAATGGCTTACCTCTGGGCTATTCCAGGCCCTTTCCAAGGTTCCTCCCCAGGGCTTGCGGGGTTGATCCCTCTGCTCAATCCGCTGCGTTGCAGTCGGCTGACCTGGTAGTAGCACTGCTTACACACCATCTCGTTGTCCCTTGATCATAGCTTGTCCTTCCATGGCCTAAATTATATTCCTGGACTTGTTCGCTCCAGGGGGGTTTAATTAATTTTTAGAACTAGGTAAACTTCCCATGATTCCTTTCCGGTCTGATCCAGGGGAATTCGGAACGTTTCTACAAAACAGCCCTTTGATCATGTATTTTCAATTGACAAATTACGAAACAGGATGGATTCATGAATGACAATGTCACCGACAACCTAGATCCTGAGTTTAGGAAGATTATAGAGGCACGGCATCACGATCCGTTCAGTGTACTCGGCAGGCATCAGGTGGGAGAGAATGTAGAGATCCGGGCGTTCATCCCCACGGCGCAAGAGGTCATGATCGTCTCAGGCGGACATAAAATGGAACGTATCCCTGGAACGGATTTTTTCGTTTGGCAGGGTAAACCGGAAGGGATTCCCTACCATTACAGATTCATATGGCGTGACGAACAAAATCGTGAACATATGGCCAGGGATCCCTACACCTTTAAGCCACAGCTTTCGGACTTCGATCTCTATCTATTCGGCCAGGGCAAGCACTGGAATGCCTACCGGTTCCTTGGCTCCCATTGCCATGAAGTGGATGGTATCGCCGGGGTCCTCTTCAGTGTATGGGCGCCCAATGCCGAAAGGGTAAGCGTGGTAGGGGACTTCAACAACTGGGACGGGCGACGTCATCCCATGAGACACCGCGGTACAACCGGGGTATGGGAGTTGTTCATACCCGATCTTGGGCCTGAAACCCTTTACAAATTTGAGATAAGAAACCGGGAGACGGGTCAGGTATTCCTGAAATCCGACCCCTATGCCCAAAGATATGAGCTTCGTCCCAAGACCGCATCGATTGTATGGGCAGAAGGAACCTACCAATGGCAGGACGATGAATGGATGGAGGCCAGGAAGGACTTTGACTGGCAACACAACCCCATTTCCATATATGAGGTCCACCTGGGTTCATGGAGAAGGGGCCCCGAGGGTGAATTCCTGGGTTACAGGGAACTGGCAGAGCAGCTCGTCCCATATGTCAAAAAGATGGGATTCACCCACGTGGAGCTTCTACCCGTAACGGAGCACCCATACGATCCATCCTGGGGATACCAGTCCACTGGCTATTTTGCCCCTACCAGCCGCTACGGTACCCCGGATGACTTCAGATACTTCGTTGACCAATGCCACAGAAACGGCATAGGGGTATTCCTTGACTGGGTTCCTGCCCACTTTCCAAAGGATGCCCATGGGCTCGCCAGGTTCGATGGAACCGCCCTTTATGAGTACGCAGATCCTAGGCTGGGGGAACACCAGGACTGGTCTACCCTGGTATATAATTTCGGAAGAAACGAAGTGAGGGCCTTTCTCCTTTCAAGCGCCATGTTCTGGCTGGAGGAATGTCATGTGGACGGTCTCAGGGTCGATGCAGTGGCATCGATGCTCTACCTGGATTATTCAAGGACTGAATGGATTCCCAATAAATACGGTGGAAGGGAAAATCTGGAGGCCATAGATTTTCTTCGTCAGCTAAACATAGCAGTCCATGAGGCACAACCAGGCATATTGATGATGGCAGAAGAATCCACATCCTGGCCACAGGTGAGTCGGCCGGTTTATCTTGGCGGGCTTGGCTTTGACATGAAATGGAACATGGGATGGATGAATGACGTACTGAGCTACATGTCACATGATCCTATCTACAGGAAGTACCATCACAATATGCTTACGTTCAGCATGTTGTACGCCTTCACGGAGAACTTCCTACTTCCCCTCTCCCATGACGAGGTAGTACATGGCAAGGGTTCCCTTTTAAACAAGATGCCCGGTGATGAATGGCAGAAATTTGCCAATCTCAGGCTGCTCTTCTCGTATATGTACTGTCATCCAGGCAAAAAGCTTCTGTTTATGGGAGACGAATTCGGCCAAGGCAGGGAATGGGACAGTTCCCAGACCCTAGACTGGTATGTGTTACAGTACCCGTTCCATAAAGGCATCAATTGTCTGATAGGGGACCTCAATCGGCTGTACCAGCGCCTTGAGGCGCTCCACCGTTATGATTTCGAATGGAAGGGATTTGAATGGATCGATTGCCACGATGCAGAACAATCCGTGCTCAGTTTCGTGAGGAAATCCGACAACAGGCTCGTGGTAGTGGCTACAAACTTCACACCTGTTCCCAGAAAGGGCTACAGGATAGGGGTACCTGAGGCAGGATCCTATTCTGAAATATTCAACTCCGACCTACAGATTTACGGAGGCAGTGGCATGGGCAACCAGGATATGAGGATCGAGGCCGAGGCGCTACCCTGGATGGGGCGGCCATTCTCCCTTTCCGTTACCCTGCCTCCACTGGCCACGATCGTCCTGGAACCCGAAACGTTCAAGGCCACCCCGGATAATGTGGATTGATGACTGACGCATATGGCTGTGGTCTTGACATAGCATGATGTCCCCAAGATATCGTTATATCCGGCTGGGTAGGGCTGTCTCATCCCTCTTGCCGGTCATGATACTCGCCGAGGCTGCCGTCTTTCCCGGAAGCGCCTTTGCCATCCAGGCCCACGGCGCATCGGAAGGGATCTTCGTGCACCTTGGAGGCCATGTATTGTTTGGACTTGCAATGGCCGGACTTGGTTATCGTATCCATGCAACAAGACTCCATGAAATAAGGGCATGGAGACAGATGGCCTGTGGTGCATGGCTGCTCACTGCCTGGAACATATGGGCCATAGCGGGACATATCGTCTCGCTTTATATCCCAGCCAGCCATTTCATACGCCTTGGAGGCAATATGGCACCTGACTTCCTGGTCGTCTCATGGCTGGACGTAGCCTATTACGTGTTGCGGATGGACCACATCCTGTGTGTTCCTGCCCTGTTCTGTTTTTATCTTGGGCTGAAAGACCTATTGAAAATCTTTCCTGGAACAGGCATTGTCAACCATGACCACCATACCTATCCACAGGGTTGAGGATATGCCGGGGCCATTATCCTCAAGTATTCAGCCGGTCGGACCTGCAATAAGGTTGCCGTGAAAACACATCCTGCCACCGGACCGTGTTTTTTTCTGCCTCGGAACGCGGCATCAAGGGTACGGGCCGCATCAAGTCTTAGGTTGATTCGACAGACGATGTTGTTGCCGCTCCTCCCGATATGGATAATAGATCTCTTGGGCGCCACGGCCATGATTGTCCTTTCGATAATGTGCCTGAGGATTGTACTTAGGATATACACACGCGATCCGGAAGATGCACTTGCATCCTATCTGCTTTGGTTCTTCCTGGGAATCCTGGCCTTTTCATTCTCAAGGCCCCTTGGTCACATACTGAAGTATTTCCTGTTTTTCACCGGGCATCAGGACGTGTGGATAAGGATTTCGCCGATAAGTGGTTCAGTAAACACCATGGTATTCATCATGATCGCAGCCACTACCATGTTCTTCCACCGCATCCAAAAGACCATGTCACAGATGGCACGAGACAGGCAGCGCATAGAGAATACCAGCAGGGAGTTGTTGAAATTGAACGAGGATCTTGAGGACATCGTATCCCAAAGAACCATGGCCGAGATGGCGCTCCGGGTAGCGCACGAGATCAGGAACCCGGTAATGATAATCGGCGGCCTTATACGCCACATACTGAAGGAAGGACCTTGCTCCAGGAACAAGGATCCAAGGCTTCAGAAGATAATGGACCAGGCACAGAAGCTAGAATCCCTTGTCAGCAGGTTCGAAGATGTAAGGCCTGTATACAAACGTTTTGCCCCACAGGACCTTAATATCCTTGTCAAAGACTCGGTGGACGCGGTCAGGATAGAGGCAGAAAACAAAAACATCCGGCTTAGGTTTAGACGTTTTAAAAGCCCCCTGATCTTTCAGGGCAACGGCCGCCTGATCAAGATCGCCGTCATCCACCTGTTGAGGAATGCAGTAGATGCATGTAAAAGGGGATGCGAGATCAATGTGACCACCGGACTGGCCCAAAAAGGCATCTTACTTAAGATAGAAGACAATGGTCCCGGTATCCCGGAGGACGTGCTAAAACATATATTTGAGGCCTTTGTTCGGACTGAACAAGGAGAAACGGGGCTGGGGATCCCTTACGTGCGCCAAATAATAGAAGAACACCGTGGAAAGATCTCAATCAAGAGTGAAAAGGACAAGGGTACCATCGTGGAAATCCTGCTTCCCACCCATGTGGGTGCACTCCATTCCAGCTGACCAACCATTGAAGGTACGACATCCGTGCCTGGTCATTCCCCACTCCATCTATCCTCTATCCATCTCGTCAACAATTCTATGTCCTTGATTATCAATTTACCCCGTTTCATGCCTAACAAACCCTGCCTCTTCAGATTCTGCATCTGCCTGTTCACTACCACCCGCACCGTCCCTATGAGGCCAGCTATTTCCCGGTGGGGCAGGTCATGTATGAGCCGAAGCCCACCCTCCGAGGAACTGTCGGCATGTTTGAGGATCAACTTGGCCAGCCTAGTGCCCGTATCGCAAAGGGATAAATCGGTGGCAAGTTCCTCAAGTTCCCTCAATAGATGGCCAAGATAGGGGAAAAAGGCGTTGTTGATGGCTGGAATCTCCCTTACCCATTTCCTTGCAAGTTCCATTGGAACGGAGGCACATTCCACCTCCCTGTCAAGGCACCTGTAGAGCACCTCGTGGCGTTGGCCATCGAGCAGGGTTATCACATCAAAGGCGTCCCCTTGCCGCAAGAGAAACAAGGTGATCTCCTTGCCCACCACGGGATTCTGTTCATAGACCTTTAGCCTGCCAGATACGATCATGTAAAAATGGCCCATTGTATCCAGCCTGGTAAGCGGATGATCATCCTCCCGGCTGAACCTCTCCAATTTCATGGAGGAGAGCAGGGAACGAAACTCTTTCTTGCGGAGTTTCGTAAACAATGGTGAGCGCTTGAGGGATTCCAAAGACGGATCGTACCCGGCTGTGTTTGAACCAGTCCTGTGGATCTTCAATGTCATATCCTTACCAGCGGCCAGTCGTTTCTACGGCCGAGTGAATAAAGCAACTGGAAAACGTGCAATGGATTGTGCCTGAACGACATCTGGGTACCATACAGATAGAGCCTCCACATCCTTACGAACTCATCCCCCATCATATCCCTTATCTTGCTGGCGCTTGCCTCAAATCTCCTGGCCCATTCGCCCAAGGTACGGTCATAATGCTGCCTGAGATCCTCCAGGTCAGCGAAGTCAAAACCGCATTTTTCAGCGGTATCAAAAATTTCACCAAGCGCCGGCACATAGGTGCCTGGGAAGATATATTTCGAGATCCATGGATCCATGGCCTCTGGCCGTAGTCTTCCTATGGTATGCAGAAGCAGTATGCCCTTTGGCCTCAGTAACCGACCCACCTTTTTAAAAAACACCGGGATGTTTTCCTTCCCCACGTGTTCGAACATCCCTATGGAGACTACCCTGTCATAGGTCCTGTCCTCCCTCTCTGGAAGCTCCCTGTAATCCTCTAGCCGTATCTCGGCCATGTCAGAAAGCCCGGCGTCCTTTATACGTCTATTCCCAAGCTCAAACTGCCTCTCCGAAAGGGTCAACCCCACGGCCTTGACGCCGTAATTCCTTACCGCCTCTATCAACAAGGTTCCCCATCCACACCCTATGTCTAACATTCGCTGGCCCTTCTTGAGCCTCATTTTCCTGAGCGTGTGCCCTATCTTTTGCAGTTGTGCCTTCTCCAGGGTATCGTCCTGATCTTCGAAATAGGCACAGGAATAGACCATACCTTTATCCAGCCACAGCTTGTAAAAGTCGTTACCCCGGTCATAGTGTGCCTGGACATCCTTCCTGGTCTGTTTTATCGTGGCCTTTTTCTTAAAATTTATCCAACACAACCTGGCCTTTTGACCTACCGACAGCCTCGACTGGAGATCGGTTTTATAGGCCCATTCAAGTAATCGGGAAATATCCCCTTCTATCTCTATATCGCCCCTGGTATATGCCTCACCAAATCCCAGAGACATATCAGTGAGAAGTGTCTCAAAGGATTCGGGGGTCTTGAATTTCAATTTGAATGCGGGCTCTGAACCGCCAAAGGAAAGTTCCGTACCATCCCAAAATTTAATAGTGCAGGGATAGCGTTCCTCGCCATTAAACAGGGAGGCTACCAGTGTCTTGGCCTGATTGACATCCATGTCTTCCTCCAAAAACTCCCAGCGGCTGCGTATCCGAAGCCGCTCTCCAGGCACAAAAATACGGCCCGGAGCCAGAATATATTGCACGGTAAAGATCATGCAAAATTAGGATACGGCTATATTGTATCCTCCATGATCTAGACTTTCACGTTGATCTGCATGCTTAGCCTGCTCGGACAATGTATTTTTTATTTCCCGGGAAGAAAATCCGTACCCCCCTTTTACAAAAGGGCAGGATCCCTTCCGCTCGTCCATGATATATCTGCCTGACAATGCCCCGATAATGAGGCTTCACTGAATATTACCTTTAAGGCTATTATAATGAGATAAGTAGGTACTTATGGTGACATTGTCAATCGGTAGGCGTATCCTTCGGCGGAAGATTCCATGTGCCTTAACATGAGGCACACCTGCCATGCTACCTGATGACACCTTGGACATAAGGTGGCCATATCACAGAAACGTTTCCTGTTCGCCCCTGTTGGGGCCACTGTAATGTAACCGGAGCAGTCCTTTCTTCTCACCCCAGGGCCGATTTGATTACAAAATTCCTTTAGGCCCCCTGGAGATTATCCCGGCCACGTCTCTCAATACATGGGCGAGGGAGGCCCTGGCAGGTCTTGCTATATATTTTGGAACCCACACGGGGAAAAATTTTTCCTTGTAATGTCTAAGGCCCTGAAAATTATAAAAATATTCTTCATGCTCATAAATCATTGCCCCAAGTTTATTCCAAAGTGGCGCAGAGGGATGCTCCTTCAAACCTGAAAGTGGCGCCATTCCCAGGTTAAATTCTTTGAATCCCTGACTTGCTCCCCATAGCATCAGCTCAACCAGGAGAAAATCCATGATGCCGTGCGGGGCATCGGGTATATAACGCATCAGATCTATAGAAAGTTCTTCTCTTTCCGCCCCTTCCCAGATATTGGCAAATGCAATGATTTCACCCCCGATATCCACCACTGCCACGGGGAAACGAAGCAGGTAGTTCTCGTTGAAAAACCCCAGCGAAAACCCCTTTTCCCTCATGTGCTTCCTGGATAGCCACGCATCCGATATATAGCGAAGACGGGGGAGGACGTCAGCTACCTTGGTTACAGGTATTGTCCTGAATCTACATCCGTCCCTTACAAGCCTGTTGTGCTCGTTTCTGAGCCTCTTTTTCGAGGCACCCTTCAGAGAAAAATCCGTCAGCGGCACCCTTGCCTCTTCGCCGATCTTTACCAGGTACATGCCTAGGTCCAGGTAGAAGGTCAGGTCATCAGGCCCAATCTCATAGAAGACCGGTACCGCATCGTATTCGTCACACAGGTCATTGAAATGCCATATGAGATCGGCCTTTTCACTGCGGGGTCCAATCGGATCCCCCATGGAAACCCACGTCCTTCCGGTTACGGCATACATGATAAAGGCGTTACGGACCTTGTTGAAGAGAAATGCCTTGTCGCCCAGCATGGCCAGATAGGCATAGGTTTGTACGGACCTTCGGGCTATGTGCCAAGCCAGATCCAATTCCTGCCTATCGGGAAAGGCGGGTTTGAATCTGGCCGGATGAAGAATATGCCATAATGAGAAAAAAAGCAGGACGGACACGGCCCCTATGGTGCCCCTTAGGAACCTGGGTGCATCGGCCCACAACGCGAAATGCCACCACAAGTCCCCTGCATATTCAACGTGTCTGAAGGCAAAGATTCCTATCCATACGCTCGCCGTTATGGCAACCGCGGCGGAGGCCAGCCAGCCGGCCGACAGGGGTTCGTTGAATAGGGAGGACCTCCTGTAAAAATGCCGTTTTAGGGGCAAAAGGACCGCAAGCACTACCAGTAGGAAAACGGCTTCTTCAAAATCGAAGCCTTTCAGCAGGGAAAATACCGACCCGGAGACGAGTAGTGCCAGGGTGAGATAATAGGCACCGTCAAGCCTTCGTCTGAGACCCCATGCCAGTACCAGCAGACATGAGCCTATCACACTGGCCAAAAAATGCGAGATCTCAATGACCGATAGTGGAAACAGACTACCTAGCCTTGCCATTCTGGCTTGGATCTCCGGGGTTGCACCGGATATAAGGAGCACGCATCCAGACAGGAACGTCAGAAACGCCAGTATGTCCGGGACTATGGAGCCTGTAATCTTGGCAAGGAATGCCGCGGCCTTTCTGAACCTCTCGTTTCTTTCGACAATTTCATTAAATCCGAGGAGAAACGCTGCTATGACCAATGGAACAAAATAATAGATGATCCTGTAGGCCACCAGAGAACTCAGCAGGTAATCAGCAGGAATATGAGGGCCCAGCAGGATTATCATGGCACCCTCGAAAACCCCCAAGCCGCCTGGGACATTGCTTATTATGCCTACCAATTGGGCCAGCAGGAACAGGTTTAAAAAATAGGGAAAGGACAGAAAATAGCCTGAAGGTAGCAGGCTGAAAAGACAGTATGCCGAGGCCAACCAGTCAGCCACTGACAGGGCAAGTTGCCACACCAGTACGACAGGGCTGAGTACCGGTATCTCAAACCCCCTGATGCGTACGGGTCTTTTCCATATCAGGCTCGTAAACGCATAGGTAGCAAGCACTACGAGCAACACGATTCCGACAGACCTGGAGGTTACCAGTGGCAACCCCATGGTCGTAGGCAGGGGTATCGGATACAGGGTACAGACGATACCCCCAAGGGCAAAAAATCCCGTCCAGAATGTCAAGGTCGAGAAGCCAACAACCTTTGCGATATCGGTAGCAGGTATTCCCCATGCGGAATACAGACGGAATCGTATCCCCGCCCCTATGAATGCCCCCCAGCTACCACTGTTGTTTGAAAAGGCATATCCTATGAAAGAGGCAAATATGATCTTGAACAGCTCGATACTGCGACCTATGTACCGAAAGGCCACCAGACCATAGGCTGTAAGACAAAGGTAGCTAACCGCAGATGAAAAGAGGGAAAGCCCTATTGCCGATTCGGGGATCTGATGAAAGGCATGTTTTATCTCATGATAGTTGAAATCCCTCAACTGGTGTCTTACAAGCCAGAAGGCAATGAGGATAAACAATACAGAGGAAGAAACCATCCAGACTGTCCTGGTGGCCTTCTTGTGCAGGCCGAGGCCGCCTTCCCTCTCACTGCCCTTCTTCCGTTCCATCAAGCACCTGGTTTATAGAACCTGTATTCCCGACATATTTGTCTTTCCCCTCCCGCAAGTGGCCCACACGAATGACTCTACATCGATACGATGCATCTTGACAGGGGTCATCGACCACGGGTGCATCCATTACTGCCAACGCCTTTACAGAAAGCACATATCTTGACACCCTCTTCGGCCATCGGCGTGCTTCTTCAGGGTTCCAAGGGGGATAACACCCAGTGCAGGATACAGGGCAATGTGCAATCTTGGCCAGCCATTCAAAGGATCCGCTGGCCAAAATACACCGCCTGCTGGACCCAACGTTGACGTTCCTGGAACCCTCCCATCGGACACTATCAACTTATCGTAAAAACGCCCCTTCCCGGAATCGTATCTTCATGCCATAGGCTGCGAGGTACGTGCCACGTGACGGTTTAATAATACTAGCATAATTCAGCGTGAAAATGCAGCCAGAGAATGGACCGTGTCTTCACTCCGTGGGATCATGGAATGTGCTTTCAGGATATAGGCCGCATGAAGGCAGTGTGGTAACAAGGAATGGAAATCTCCTGGAATTATATCGTGAAATGGGCAAGAAAACAGTTCATGCCCGACATATATACCAATCGGGTAAAGGCGGGGTTTTGCCCCGCCCTCCCCACACCACCTGACATGCGGGTCCGCATCAGGCGGTTCATGAAGGTTACCGGGCCGTAGC
>JAJRZR010000068.1 GCA_024275145.1 Deltaproteobacteria bacterium
GCTATACCAGGGTGGGAACATCCAGTCAAGATTGTATTTCCCCTCTTACCGGCCACTATCAATGCCTGCTCTAGAACAGGACCAGACAGTACCCCTGTTGTTGAAATCCCTGGAGCCATGTTCCAAGGTGTATCAGCCCAGTGTACTGTGGCACCAAGCGACACGACATCGTAATAGGTCTTTTCGTCAAGGGCTGGCGTGTAGATTTCCACCATGGGATTTTCTTTCACAAGATCTACAAGTCCTCCCACATGATCCCAGTGGTTATGGGATATTACCACCTTGCGGATACGTTCAGGTTCAAGCTTAAGTACCTTGAGATTGAACAAGAGCACCTCACCGCTCGAACCCGTATCGAAAAGGATGGCTTCGTTGCCGTTTTCCAGGAAGGCAGCCATCCCCCACGCCGGTTGAAGATCATCAACCTGGGTGTAATTGTTGAATACAATGGTAAGCTTCAAGAACCTTTCCCCTCAAGCCCTGAGTGTTTCCTCAGGAATCCATGGGCATCAATCACACCTGTCTGACCAGTTGTGCAACTGCCCTGTGCGAGAATTTGAAGATACAATATGACAGAGGGCCCACTTTAGCTGGATATATTTTACGGTAAATATTCATGCAGCCCATACCCTTATGCCCCATGGCATGAAAATACGGTCCTAGGGCAAGGTATATATTCTTGCGGTAATTATGGACGTTATGGAGAATGATTGCAAATCTATTTTTGAACATGGTAGTGATCCTATGGCATAGAGAAAACGGTTACATGATCGAATAAAGGAAATCCCTTGTAATAGAAGATTACGTGGTTAAAATTTACAGGGGAAATGGACTCGTCGAGGATAGAACCCGAATTATATAGCTCGCAGACTTACTAACGATGCATGGCGAGATAGGTGCAGATATTTAGTTACTTTAACCCGCTGACAATACAGCAGATTAGGTTAAATTGCAAATCCCTTTGCGGCTTCAAACGCCGAACGAATTTTACCGGTTCCAAGGAACCAGTTAGGCAGGTATCTACATATATTAAGATATCCACAACCATTTTAAATAAAAATTATTTTATCCGGTACTTGAAGTACATAATTTAGCATGAAAATGCACCTTCTATCAGGGCGGTATTTTTGTGCCTTGGGTGCCTGTACAATGCCCGGGCAGGCATGAAAGTTTGGGTTTAAAATGTCTTGATCATCCTGTCACCCAGCATACAGATCCCAAGGGGGCCATCATGTTCCTGATGATGTAACTGTCCAGCCCGACGGCATTTAATGAGGATAGTGACAGCTATCTGTCCGAGGAGGAAACAATGTTAGCCAAGAACAAGGATAAACTGTTTTATGGTCTTGATGTGGGTTCCACCACTGTAAAGGTTGCAGTACTCGATGCAGACCTTGAAGTCATATACCAGGACCGCACCAGGACACACGGTAGACCCCTAGAGGCAACCATGGACCTCTTCGGGAGGCTAAAGGGTGGGCTTGAGCCTCATAAAGGGGCGCGGCTCGCCGTTACCGGTACAGGTGGCAAGCTCCTATCCCAGGTACTGGGCGGCCATTTTATAAATGAGATTATTGCCCATACCGAGGCAGCCACAAGGGAATTCCCAACGGCCAGGGCACTACTTGATATGGGCGGCCAGGATACCAAGCTGGTTATCCTGAGTCAGGACTCAGAGGGAAGATCCCAGGTAGAGGACTTCAACCTCAACACCTTGTGTGCCGCCGGGACCGGGGCATTTTTGGACCAACAGGCCGCAAGACTGGGCCTTTCAATAGAGGAATTCAGCACCCTAGCGCTCAAATCCCGTTCCCCAGCCAGCCTGGCAGGAAGATGTACGGTCTTTGCCAAGAGCGATATGATACACCTTCAACAGGCCGCGGTACCAGACTGCGATATAGTAGCCGGTCTCTGTCTTGCCCTTGCAAGGAACATCAAGGCCACCATAGCCAGGGGGAAAAAGATCCTGCCTCCCATGGTCTTCCAGGGGGGGGTGGCGGAAAACGCAGGCGTAAGGATGGCCCTGGTCAAGATATTCAAGATTCCAGAAGAGCAATTGTTCATACCCAGGCACTTCCGTACCATGGGGGCTATAGGGGCCATATTGAACAGCCTGCGTATGGGAACACTGAGGCCTGACTTCAAGGGTCTTGGGGCATTGGAGGATTTCCTGCGGAAAAGACCTGTGAAGGTCAGGCGCCTCGCACCCCTTGTCTCATCAAGGTCAGAAGGGCCAACAACCGACACCCATGATGCAGGAGGGCCTGTATCGGGCTCTGCAAGGGATATCCTGCTTGGCATAGACGTTGGATCCATAAGCACCAAAATGGTGGCTATTGATCCTGCAGGCAATATACGCGCCCATTACTATGGTAAAACCGCTGGCAGTCCACTGAAGGCGCTCAAGAAGGGATTGCAGGTGCTGAGGGAATCCCTTGGTATGTCATATAATGTGCTCGCGGTAGGCACTACCGGCTCAGGAAGGTATCTGGCAGGTGATTTTGTAGGGGCGGATACCGCGGTGAATGAAATTACCGCACAGGCAAGGGCAGCGGTTGAACTGGACCCTGACGTAGATACCATATTCGAGATTGGTGGACAGGATTCCAAGTACATACGGATACGTAACGGGACGGTCATCGACTTCATGATGAACAGGGCCTGTGCCGCCGGTACGGGTTCCTTTCTGGAGGAACAGGCAGGAAGGCTGGGAATAAAGTTATCGGATTTCGGCCGCCTGGCACTCTCTGCCAAGGTCCCTGTAAAGATGGGGGAGCGATGTACAGTATTCATGGAATCCGATCTGGTACATTATCTTCAGCAAGGAGTGGAGGTGGCGGACCTGGTAGCCGGATTATGCTATGGCATCGTATACAATTACTTGAACAAGGTGGTAGAGGACCGTCCGGTCGGCAACAAAATATTCTATCAAGGGGCAACGGCCCTCAACCATGGAGTGGTTGCCGCCTTCGAAACTGTTCTGGGAAAGGCCGTAACCGTACCCACACGTTGTGATTTGACAGGTGCACTGGGGGCGGCTCTCATTGCCAGGGAACGTTCCAAGGGTACGAGCCGGTTCAGGGGATTTGAAAGTGCTCAGGCGCCTTATGAAGTAAGATCTTTCGAATGCAAGGCATGCCCAAATCAGTGCTCTATCAGCCGGGTAAGTGTGGAGGGCAGAAGACCCCTTTTCTATGGCGGACGCTGTGAACGCTACGAGGTGGCCAATAGGGAGAGAAAAAAGGCCACCCTGCCCGACCTTGTGGGTGAACGCCAAAGGCGCCTTTTTTCATATTGCATACAGGATCCTGAAGAGGCGTGGCAACAACCAAAAGGGGCCATTGGTATCCCCTTCGCCCTTGTCATGCAGGAATGGCTGCCGCTGATTGCCACCTTTCTGAAGGGGCTTGGTTTCGGCCCGGTAATATCCGGCCCGACCACCAAGTCCATTATCCGAAAAGGTATAGAGACCATGGTCACCGAACCATGTTTTCCTGTAAAGATCGCCCATGGGCATGTACTTTCCCTGTTGGAGATGGGCATTGAAAGGGTATTTTTGCCTTCGTTCATCGATTTTCC